>JAGWQP010000498.1 GCA_028876805.1 Acidobacteriota bacterium
ACATCTCCTCATGTTTACCTGCAGTAGACTTCCATTTTAGGTTGCCGAGCCCAGAGCCCACAGGTCCGCCCCAACCACCGGACGACAATGGGATGGTGATCCAGGTTATCGACCCAGCCAAAGCCCGGCCCGACTACTTCACGGTGCAAAATACGATGATTCAACGGCCATAGACCGAAATCAGGCGCCATCGAATCAGAACGGAATAAAGATCCATCTTGACGAGCAGAATCCCGGCAGATTTCGGTGCACGAATATAAGACCCCGGAACGCCGCTTGGAAGGCGGCCAACTTCCAGATTGCCGACGATCGTGGACCCAGTCGGGTGCGACCACGCCGATCGTGATGTCCGCCGTTCTCGGGTTTCAGAAGATCGGCTTGAGCGCGTCGCCGATATTTATCTACAACGTCTGAGCGAGGGTCTGATCATCCGGGTCACCCACAACAAGTGGGAAGACGAGGCTGTGTTCTAGCTTCAGGCGGCCTCGGTTGTGTCTGAGGTTGCGCTCAACGCTTTCCTATTCCTGTATCTTATGTGGTCAAATTACTGGTTGACATGACGATGAGCGAGGCGAGATTCGCAACAATCATAGGACTCTTCGGATTTCTTGCGCCAGCTTATGCCCAGTGGCTGCACCCGGACCCAAACACCCCGCGAACCCGCGACGGCAAGCCGGTCCTGACAGCGCCCGCGCCGCGGATGAGTGGCAAGCCGGATCTTTCTGGAGTCTGGGAGGCCGCGCGGCCGACACTAGACGCTCCCAGATCCTACACCGGGCGAGCCACCCCCGATCCGGTCAACTTGCAGATCGATCAATCCGATGCTGCAGATATCCGCCGGAGCGTCTTCTTCGGCATGAACCGCGAAGAAGAGCCACTGAAGGCGGAGGCGATCGCCGTCTTATCGAAACGCCAGAATGAGCAGCCGCCCGCGGTGCGGTGTCTGCCTCAGGGCGTACCCGGCGTGATGATGGCTTACGCATTCAAAATTGTCCAAACGCCGCGTTTACTCATCATGATTCCCGAGAGCCAGGAGCCGCCGCGGCAGATTTACCTGGATGGGCGCGAATTACCAAAAGATCCGGACCCTACGTGGATGGGATATTCGGCGGGAAAATGGGAGGGTGACACGCTTGTTGTTCAAACGACTGGATTCAAGGAGGAGGGTTGGCTGGATAACGCCGGCCACCCGCGCGGCCAGTCGATGCTGATCACCGAGCGTTTCCATCGCCGCGATTTCGGGCATATCGAACTCGAAATCCGTTATGACGATCCGAAGTATTACACGCGGCCTTTTACAAGCAAGACAACACTGAACCTGATTCCCGATTCGGACATCATTGAATTCGTGTGCACAGAGAACGAAAAGGACATGCAACATTTGGGCAAGCGATAGAATCTGAACCCGTGGTTCACCAAAATTCCGTCCAGGCATTTAAAGGAACAAACGAATGATTCCTGATGACGCGCTGAACGACCTCAGACTTCGACTTGCAGGCTACACCCGGCCTGGACAGGAGTTGCACCGGAATATCCTTTTCGACACTCTTGTCTCGTCTGTACCCAGGGATCCGCAGGTCAAGGTGCAAATATATAACGCCGAAATTGCTCCAGGCGGTTACACCAACTGGCACTGCCACAACGGAGCGACATTTTTTGTTGCATTGCAGGGAATATTCGAAGCCGAGTTTGAGGAGGGAATTCTCGTGAGAGCCCGCGCTGGCGACGTTTACAGCGAACCGATCGCAAAATTCCATCGTGGCCATAACCCGCATCCCCAGATTCCGTACTTGTGCATCGGATTCTGCCTTACCTCGCCCGATCGGGAGCATGTAACCAATGTCATTCGTCCGTGGTAGCGCCCGCCGAGTGCCTGGACGAACAGACATCTCGCTGGCTTTGGTGGCAGTGGCGGTTTTGGCGTGCCTGGTTCCCACGCGGCGGGCGATTGCGGTCGATCCTAACATCGCTCTTCGGTACGAATAGCTCCTCGGACGGGCTTGGCGCCTAAGCGGCGCAAACGGCTAAAACCGACTTTGAGCGCGGAAAGTTCTGATCTTTATCGTTCCACTCCTCACGGAAAGCCCAAGGCTGGGGATGTGCTACCGAGGACGATATTACACGATGGTCTTGTTTGAGTCTCGGAGGCGGATCACTGAGTGATGTGGAGATCGAGTACCTTCGTCAAGAACGCCAGCCGGTCGGTCCACTCATCGATGGTTTTGTAAGTCGGCCTACCGGCTCCGTGGCCCGCCTGTGTTTCGATACGGATCAGGATGGGGGCTGCACCTACCTGAGCCTGCTGCAGGGTGGCTGCGTACTTGAAGCTGTGTCCGGGAACAACACGGTCGTCATGGTCCGACGTCGTGATCAACGTGGCCGGATAGCGGGTGCCGTTTCGAATATTGTGCAGCGGTGAGTAAGCTAGCAAGGTTTTGAAGTCGTCGCGGTCGTCCGGCGATCCGTACTCGCCAACCCATCCGGCGCCTGCGGTGAATTTGTGAAAGCGGAGCATGTCCATGACTCCCACGGCCGGCATAGCGGCGCCGAACAGGTCCGGCCGTTGATTCAGGCAGGCGCCGACCAGCAGGCCGCCGTTGCTGCCGCCGAAGATGGCGAGCTTGGGTGTGGAGGTGTAGTGATTGGCGATGAGCCACTCGGCAGCCGCAATGAAGTCGTCAAAGACGTTCTGCTTCCTGTGTTTGGCGCCCGCCTGATGCCAGGCTTCCCCGTACTCCGCCCCGCCGCGCAGATTGGCCACCGCATAGATACCGCCCATCTCCAGCCACTCAATGATGGGCGCGTTAAAGGTGGGCGTCAGCGAGACGTTGAAACCTCCATAACCGTAGAGCAGGGCCGGGTTGTGGCCATTCTGCCGCAGGCCCCGATGGTACACCAGAAACATGGGAACCTTTGTGCCATCCTTGCTGGGATAGAAAACCTGCCTGGTCTCGAAGCTGCCCGGATCGAAATGCAGCTTGCTCCTGTGCAGGAGCGTGCTTCGGCCGGACCGCAGATCGTAGCGATACAACGCAGCCGGTTCCGTAAAGCTGACGAAGCTATAAAAGAGTTCGGCCGCGTCCGGCTCCGCAGGTGACCAATCGAGAGTCCCAATACCCTGGAGTGGAACGCCGCCGAGCTGCGCGCCCTCAAGCGAATACACCTTCGCTTCACTGCTGGCGTCTTTCAAGAAAGAGACCAGCAGTTTTCCATCGGCGAAAATCACGCGATCGATGCTTTCCGCCTGCTCGGGAATTACAGTCTTCCACATCCTCCGCGCGGGGTGCATAAGATCAACGGCGATGATCCTACCCCGGGGCGCGCCGTCGGTGGTGCGCAGATAGACCGTGGTCCCGCGATTTCCTGCGTAATCGTAAATCCCCGCGGGATCCGGCGTGAGCAGCACGGTTTTCGCGCGCGGAGTAGACAGGTCCCGAACGTACAGCAGGTTCTTGGAGCTGTCGACGGGCAGATCAGTATGGATAAGGAGAAAGCGGCCGTCGCCGGTCAACACCGGTCCGAGAGAGCTGTCCGGGTGCGCTGGATCCTCGTAAACGATTTCGTCCCTGCTTTCCGGCCGGCCGGGGAAATGCCTAGCCACCTCCGGGTTGCGGTTTAGCGCGGTGAGCAGCTTCTCATCGGGCGGCTTCGGATAGCGGACGTAGTAGAAGCTCGAATTGTCCGGTGTCCAGACGGGCATCGCATCCTTGGTCCAGCGGATCAGCTCAGGCTTGTCCTGACTGGTCTCGACGTCGCGAATGCGCCATTCGCACCAATCGGAACCGGCCAAGGCGGTGCCGTAAGCGAGAAGCCGGCCATTGTGGCTCGGCGAAAGCCCGCAAAGAGCGGCCGTCCCGTCCGCGCGCAGCGTGTTCGGGTCCAGCACGGGTTTAGCGTTCTCCCCGCGCACGTCTGTCGAGTACAGCACGGCCTGGTTTTGCAGGCCGCGGTTACGCAGGATGAAGTAGTGCTTACTGGCCGAAAACGCCGCGGTATACTCCCACGGAAAGCCGCGCGAAAAATTGGTGAGCGTTCCCGCGGGGTAACGCTCGTAGTCGTAGAGTCTGGTGAGCCGTGTGCGCACGGCATTACGCTGGGGGATTCGCGCCAGCCAGTCTTCGGTCAATTTGACCTCGGCGTCGATCCAGGCGCGTGTCGCGCGGGTGTTGGGATCCTCCAGCTCTCGGAACGGATCGGCGATCTTGCGCCCATGATAATCGTCCACCTGCAGCCCGCGTTTTGGTCGCGGGTAAACCAGAGCCGTCTGGGCAAACACGAATCCGGAGAGTGTGGCCAGCGCGAGCAGGGGGGCGGTTCGCATGATTTTCCATTATGCGCAGAATGCCGCTATGCAGAGGACTACCGGGTTTCTCTTTTTTTCGTTGTTGTTGAGCAGGAGGTTCAAGAGGAAACCGGCTAGAGCCGGACGAGAGAAGGGAACCGTGGTCGCTAAATCGGTCCCAAGCTTCCGTGGCAGTCTCGATTTGAGATTCCGGATAGGCGTTGGTCCGCCGGTCGAGGGCAGCTTACCATCTCTGGGCCGCCGCGAGTAGGCGGTCCGCCCATCGCTTTTTCTTGAGTCCACCCATATCACGAGACATCAGGGCCTAAACCGTGGCTCCGTGCAAATATGGACGATAACGGCCCACATCATTCCGTAAACACTTTAACCGTCAGAGTGCCACATCTCACAGTCGGCCGTCATACAGCCAAATACCCGTATCTGGTGTTCGCAGGACGTAAGCCCCCTTTAAACCTGCCCTTCGGCTCCGGCCACGAGAACTCTCGATTGGTATTGGATGATCGATCAGTGTCGAGCCGGTGGTTTTGGCGTCCCGCTCAAAGTCCCGTGCACCTCGGCGTGCGGCCCCTGCTCGTATTGATCGAGCTTCTTCCGCTGCTGGTCGCTTAGGATCGCGCGCATCTTCTCGTCCGCCATCTGCCGCTGAGGTCTGACCTTGGCGAGACGCTGCTCGCGCGACAGGGTTTGATCCTGCATGACATTCTCCGTGGCGTCATGTAGATGATGCAGGATGAGCCTGACCGTGGCCTGTTGCTTCGCGGTGAGACCGAGTTTCTCGTTCAGCACTTTAAGCTGTTCCTCGACCGGGGGGAGGCTGTCTTGCTCCTCCCTTCCGGGCTTAGCGGATTGTTGCGCGAGCGCAGAGTTAGCGAACATGGAAATGCTCATGATTGCAATTAAGGGAATGCGTTTCATTGTCGATCTCCTCTGATTTGTCCGAATAAATGAGTCTCTCTCTACTGATTTGTCCGAATAAATGAGTCTCTCTCTACGGGCGGCAGTGCTTATGCCTTACCGTGCGCAATGTAACGATGAAACGGGGGGCGAGTCAAGCAAGCGGCCAAGTTGCTGAACAAAGCGGCCATAAATGTCCAGCAATGTCTGTTCCGGACCGCCCGAGCGCCGTGCGAGGAAGAGCCGGCCAAGCGGCAAGGCAACACCGACCTGCGCGTCCGCCGCACGCGCGAGCGGTTCGGCGCCGCGTTGTCGCTTTGATTGAGGAGAAGGCGATCCATGAGGTTATGATACGGGGAAGTGCTCGATCGCGCCAAAGGTCCGCCGCTCCACTTTTATCTTCACTATCAAAATAGAGACGACCTGTTCTTGAGCGAGATGGAGGATGGACTGCAAATGTGGAGCAACATTCTCAGCACCAAGCAAGAAAATCCGGTCGCCTGGCCCGGTGGCGGAATTCTTTGCCTATGTCGCGAGTGCCAGGAAACTCTATCACTCTCTGGTGCTCGCCGGCCGTATCCAGGCGTTTTTCGATCTGGCGTAAATCCGGCCGTAACTATGGCAAGCAGGCCTGCCGCGCTTCCCGACGCGGGCCTGCTCGGAGTGAAGAAACAACGGAAATCGCCTGGGCGCCTGGAAAATCCACTTGCAGCAGATGGCGGATCAGATCCGGATACCGATCACGGTCTGTCACTATCCTCCGGGAACCAGCAAGTGGGAACAAGATCGAGCGCCGGCTCTTTTCGTTTATCAGTTTGAACCGGAGAGGGCAGCCGTTGATCAATTATGAGACCATCGTTAATCTGATTGGCGGCACCAAGACGCGCACCGGGCTCAAAGTCAAGGCAGTCCTGGGCACGAATGAGTATGAGACCGAATCAGAGTGTCCAACGAGCAACTGGGTGAGAGATCCAACTCCGCGGTCACAAAGTTCATCCAGCGTGGAACTACACGATCTTACCTCGCAGGCGTACGTGTCCCGGGAAATTGGCCATATTGTTGTTTAACGCCTCCTAAGCTCCATAGGGACACCTCGGTCAGGTTCCCCCGAGAGCGGAAGTTTCAGAACAAAACAGGTGTGAACGGACTCCAGCTCCAGTTCCAGGGTTCCTCCGTGCTCCAGCGCGATCGATCTCGAGATACTGAGCCCCAGCCCCGTGCCTTTGCCCACTGGCTTGGTTGTAAAGAAGGGCTCCATGATGTGTGCCCGGGTTTCCGGCGCAACGCCGGGCCCGCTATCACGGACCGAGAAGACGACCCAGGGATGGCAAAGAGTCACATCCAGTTGTACCCACCGGTCTCCTTCTCGATCCACGAGTTCGTCATATGCGTTCTGAAGAAGGTTAAGGAGTACTTGGCAAATCTGGGCCTCGCGGCAACTGATAACGGCCGCCGGGATCAGCGCAGGAACGATCAGACGAATATTGTGTGCCCGGAACCGCTCCGCACATAATTCCAGAGTTTCATCCACGATCTCGCGAACCGGAGCCTCTCGGAACCCATCAGCACTGCCCTCGCGAGCAATGCGGCGCAAGCTGCGTACGATCTTCGCGATGCGGTCGGCGGTCAGACTTATCCGGTTACAGTTTTTGAGCAGGTCCTGGATTGGAACCGGGCCGGATTCCGCCATGCGAAGCAGGTTTTCCGATGATGCGTGAATAATCCCCAGTGGATTGTTGATCTCGTGAGCGATCCCGCCAGCCATCATACCCAAGGCGGATAACCGGGAATGTGAGACCATCTGCGCGCGGCTGGCCTCCAACTCCTGTTCCACGCGTTTGCGGTCCGTCAAATCCTGCACGTGGGCCACGAAATGAACGGGACGGCCGGCCTCGTCCCTTTCCACCACGGCAATGCTTAGAAGAACGTAAATGGTATGTCCCTGCTTGTGCAGGTAGCGCTCCTCAACACTTGCGGCAGCCAGCTCACCAGACAGGATCCGGGAAAACAGGCGCAATTCTTCAGCGCGGTCGCCTGGGTGGGTAATGTCGCGGCCACTGGAAATCAGCTCGTTCTCGGTGTAGCCGGTCATTTCGCACAGTGCGTGATTGACACGCAGCCACACACCGTCGCCGCCCATCAGAGCCATTCCCACAGGCGCTTCTTCAAACGACAGCCGGAAGCGTTCCATACCGCGGGCTTCAGCCAACCCGCGTAGAGCCTCTTCGGCAGACTTGCGCGCTGTGATGTCAATGTTCACGCCAGTCATGCGCAAGGGTTTGCCGGTGGCGTCCTTGAAGGCTTGAAAAAAACCCGAAATCCAATGCACGCTGCCATCGGGCCAGAGGACCCGCCATTCGTGCTCGACCGGCTCGCCCGTCGCCAGCGTTTCCTCAACCTTGGCCACCGCGCCGGCGCGGTCGCAGGGGTGGACCAACTGCTCCCAGGCCGGCTGCGTCCGGCCGAATTCGCCGGGTGCCAGGCCATACATCGCCTCCAACTTCGGCGTCCAGACGTTCACGTCGGTCTGGATGTTCCAATCGAATGCGCCGATCTTCGCGGCCTCGGTCGCCAACCGCAACCGCTGTTCGCTCTCGCGCAGGGCCTCCTCGGCCCGCTTACGCTCGGTGACATCGCGGCTGACCGTGGCGAGGCCGACCGTCAGGCCGGCGGCGTCCTTGATGTAGAAAACGTTGTAGATCATCCAGATTGGTTGACCCGTCTTGAAATGGCGGAACCGGATTTCCATCTCGGCGCGTCCTTCCCGGATTACACGCGGAAAGAATTCTTCGCTGATGAAACGTTGGTCTTCAGGAAAGAAGAACTGCGGGACCGGCGTTCGCAACGCTTGTTCTAAACTGTCAAGACCCACTAACTCCAATCCCGCTTGGTTGACGTAGAACGGCATGAAATTCATATCGCACATGCCAATAAAGTCCAGACTACTGTCGGCTAGCGAGACAAATTTCTGCCGCTCCGCCTCGGCAACACTTCTTTGGGTGATATCCGTCATGAAAGCTATGGCGAGGGTTCCCAAGGCAGTATCGATGTGACTCAGGCCAACCTCGACCGGAATCGTAGCTCCACTCTTGTGCCTGGCTATGATATCGAGCCCTGCCCCCATTGAGCGTTCGACAGGATTCGCAAGGTATCGTTTTAGATGGGCGCGGTGGGGACTTTCAACCTCTTCTGAAATGAGGAGGTCTAACGGTTGATACAACAGTTCTTCGCGCTTGTATCCGAACATCGTTTCGGTCGCTGCGTTTTCCGTCACGATTTTCCCGTCGATATTCACGGCGAGAATGGCCTGGGCAGAGGAGTCGAGTAGCGCTCGCACCAGGGATTCACTTTGCCGCGCAGCCTCCTCGCTTCGCGTCTTCGACAAAAGCGTTGCGTGTACTTGGCCGCCAAGCAGGCTAATGGCCGTAGCAGATATGGCATATACTGCCAAACTTTCCGCTTCCGCCTTATCTGCAATATAGAAGCTATTGGGTGGATCGGTCAGGAAAAACCAAGCCCCTAGCGTTGTCAGTACAGTGGCCACCAGACCGGGCAACCACCCTCCGAAACGCGCCGCTACCAGAATAACTATTGGGAACAACAGGAATGGCGCACGCTTGCCCAGTATGGGATTAAAGGCCAAGCGCAGCCAAATCCCACCAGCTACCGCTAGTGCGGCTACAACACAATGCCAGACAGCCGGTCGATTTAAGTTGCCGGCACTTGATTCGCTATCTCCCCCCGAGTGCCTTTCACGGTCGTGGTGCAACATTTCGTTGGTCGCGTGTGTTTAGCGCGTATCATCAACGAGAACAACGCCGCACAATAGATCCCAGCCACTTGGATGCTGTTCGTGATACCCGGGCTCTAATTATGGGCTTTAGTGAGGATGCTACTCAAGAAGGTACGAAGCCTGCGCGATGGGATCGACGTACTAATGTACCATCCCCGAGGGTCAGGCAATCGTGGCAGCGGTGAGCGCAACGAAAGGGGGAGCGACAGGAGTGAACAGGCCAACCGAACCAACACCCCATGACAAACGGCGGGGGAGGGCTCAAACAATGGCTCATGCCTTGAAGTGGAGTTTCAGCCGTTTATAACCCGCCGTTTGTCCGTAAACTATGTCATCAAAGTGGCCGGCTAGATGCGGCGAATGGCAATGAGACCCATTTTTGTATGGGATACGCTTTCAGCGCCATTTAGTGGGTGATAGGGGCAGTCGCAAGTTCCTTATCGATTCAACTGTCCCACCTCCTGGGCCACGCCCTCTTCGTGGCGGCTTTGGGCGCCGGCTTTGGGAAACGTTTCGGTAGGCTTCCGCGTAGAATGCCATTTCTTGAGGCAGCTCGAGAGTGGACATGATGTCAGTAGTGGGAGAGGGCAGCGCTGCTGCTGGGTTCCTCGGGCACTCACTCTGAGCACGCAGAATAGCAGCAGGCCTTCCACGATGCCGCCCGGCAAATTGAGTGCTCGCCGGCCGCGTCATGGCGTCTACGACCGGTAAGCGGGAAACGGCCTACCGCACCGCAGCCGTCAAACCGCCATCCACGATCATGGAGTGGCCGTTGACGTACGAAGCGGCATCGGAGCACAGCCACAGCGCCGCTTCGGCCGCCTCTTGCGGGCAGCCAATCCGGCCGGCCGCGATCATCTCCGAGTAGCGTCTGGCCACTTTCGACCCTGCCCTCCGGGCTGGCCCCCGCTGACGCGGTTCATGCCGTCCTCGAGCATCGGGGTCTCGAAGGCGCCCGCCACTAGGCTAGCGCATTGATGCGCACACCCTGGCGGGCGTACTCGAGCGCCGCGGACTTGGTCAACGCGATCAATCCCGCTTTGGCCGCCGCGGACAAAGCCCATTGCGGCACACCGCACAGGCCGTTGACCGAAGAGGTATTGACAATTGCTCCGCCGCGCGGCTCCTGCGCCAGTATCTGGCGGATCTCCTGTTGCAGGCACAACCAGAAGCTCTTCAGATTGAGCGACGCGATCAAACTGCGCTTCGGTAAAAGCGGCAGTTGCCACGAAAGGCTCTTCCACGGCCGCAGCATTGTTAAAAGCGCAATCCAGGCGGCCCCAGCAGTCCACCGTGGTCTTCACCAGCCCATGGACATCGGCGGCCTGGGAGACGTCGGCCCTGACGAACAACGCCCGTGCGCCGCCGGCTTCGATCTCGCGTGCCACACGGTGGCCGCGTTCGGCACCGCGAGCAGCGATGACCATCTTAGCTCCTTTCCGGGCGAACGCCAGCGCGGCGGCGCAGCCGATCCCCGAACTTCCACCGGTGACCAGGACAACCTTATCTTTGATCTCACAAACGTACGCCAAGGCGCCGTCGCCAGTCCTATCGCGGCGACCGCAACTACCGAATCCGGCGGCTTGGCAAACCCCTCAAGGCAGCACGCATCCCTAGATTGGCCCATTGGAGCTACACCTCAAACCCACGCCCAGCAGTACTATTCGACAACCGTCTGACCGGATACTTGTGTAAGCTGGTACGCAGGAATCCTTCCACGTTTGGAGCCTCGCCTGCGTCACCTTTTTGTGAAGCCGCTTCGGCTGACAATTGGATTGGTCGCTGTGTCGGCGTTTGCCGGCGATAGCCAATTGGACCTTCTGCTCAAGAAGGTCGAGACCCGGTACAACCGCGCCAAGACGCTGCAAGTTCTTTACGTAGAGCAATATACGCCTCCGGGCAGTCTGCGGCGGACGGAATCCGGTCAGCTGCAGCTGCGCCGTCCGGCTCGCATGCGCTGGGTTTACTCAGAGCCTAAAGGCAAGCTGATCGTGGCCGACGGCAAATTTCTGTGGATGTATACGCCGTCCGATAACCAGGTGGAAAAGCTGAAGCTCGAGGAGACCGAAGACATGCGTGCGCCGCTTGCCTTCCTGCTCGGTAAGCTGCACTTCGATAAAGAGTTTCGCAATTTGCAGGGACACGCCGAGGGCGCGGACATGCGCATCAACGCCGAACCGAAAACCGAGACCCTGCCCTACTCAGCCGTCGAGTTCGTGGTGGCCTCCGGCGACCGCATCAAGGCGTTGAAAGTCACCCGGTTCGATCACTCCCTGCTGGAATTCAGCTTCGACCAAGAACAACTCGACCTCCCGCTCGATGCGAAATTGTTCCGGTTCCAAATGCCTCCAGGCGCGAAGTTGGAGGAGGGGCCCTAGACATGGCACAGTGGGTGTTGAAGTACGCCGATGGCCGTGGCCAGATTCACCAGCAGGTGGCGGCGGCGGACACCGAAAAGGAATTGCGGGAGCGTTATTCCCAACAGGGATTCCTGATCTACTCCATCAAGCCGCGCCTGGCGGCGGCGCCGAAGCTGCTCGGCAAGCCTAGGAAGCTCAACCTCGAAAAGTTCCTGATCTTCAACCAACAGTTCGTCACGCTGATCCGCGCGGGGCTTCCGATTCTCAAGTCGCTCGATCTGTTAGCCGAGCGCCTCACCGACCCCAAGACGGCGCCGCACATCCAGGCCGTGCGCGACGAGGTCCGCACCGGTACGCTGCTTTCCGAAGCCTTCCGCCAGCAGGAGATTTTTCCCAAAATCTACGTGACCTCGGTGATGGCGGGCGAGAAAAGCGGCAGCCTCACCGAAATTCTCGATCGCTACATCGGCTACCAGAAACTTTCTCTGGCCGTGCGGAAGAAAGTGCTGGTGTCGCTTCTTTATCCGTCGGTGCTGGTGGTATTGGTGGTGCTGCTCATGGTGTTCCTGGTCACGTACGTGGTGCCTACCTTTGCCACTCTTTACAGCACCATGCAGGCACAGCTGCCCGCCCTGACCCAATACCTGATCGCGATTGGCACCACGGCGCGGTCCTACATTCTATTTTTCGCGGCGGGCTTGGCTGGGGCAATTCTGCTGCTGCGCTGGTGGTCGCGCACCGAGGCGGCGCGTGAGACGCTCGACCGATTCAAAATGAAATTGCCGATCGCCGGCGACATCTGGCTGAAGTATCAGGTGGCACAGCTGGCGCGCATTCTGAGCACGCTGCTCACGGGCGGCATCCCCCTGGTACAGGCCATGGAGACCGCGGCCGAGTCGCTGGGCACGCCCATCCTGGAGCACGCCGTGACGCAGGCCGGCAAGAGCGTGCGGGAAGGTCAGCCGCTGTCGGCCTCCCTGCGTACATCGGGCCTGGTGCCGCCTCTGGCGCTGGACATGATCGAGGTCGGCGAGTCCACCGGCGCCCTGCCGGCCATGCTGAACAGCGTGGCGGAATTCTTCGAAGAGGACGTGAACACGCGGATGCAAGCGACGCTTTCGCTGATCGAGCCCGCGATCATGATCTTCATGGGGTCGTTTGTGGCATTCGTATTGATTGCGCTGTATCTGCCGATATTCTCGTTGGCCGATACGATCCGGTAGAGGTTATGGCGACGAGTGACAAAATCCGGCTGATCGACCCGGTCGCCGAGACGGAACAAGCCAAGGCCATCGCGGCGCGCTATCGCTGCGAATACGTGGATCTGCACGAGGCCGCCATCGAACACGAATTGTTCCGCTCCATCCCGGTCGACCTCATGTTCCGCTACAACTTCGTGCCGCTGCAGGCTCAAAACGGGACGCTGGAAATCGCGCTGTCCGATCCGCGCAATTTGAACCTCATCGATGAGCTCACGCTGCTGCTCAACCGGAAGCTGCGGGTCAAGGTGGCCACGCTTTCGCAGATCGCCGAGCTGCTGAAGAAGACCGAGCAGTCCCAACGCGTGCTCGAAGAAGTCACCGAGGGCTTCACGCTCGATGTCGTGGCCGACGAAGGCGACACCGACGAAACGCTCTCGATCGACAAGCTTACCGCCGTCGACAGCGATATCGCCCCCGTCATCAAGCTCGTCGACACCACGATCTTCAACGCCCTCGAACGGCGGGCGAGCGACATCCATATCGAATCGCGCGACCAGGAAGTGGCCATCAAGTACCGCATCGATGGCGTGCTGCACTACGCCATGCCGCCCATCGCCAAGGATTGGCAGTCCACCATTATTTCGCGAATCAAGGTCATGAGCGAGCTGGATATCGCCGAACGCCGCGTCCCCCAGGATGGGCGCTTTCGCGTGCGCTACAAGAACCGGCTGATCGACTTCCGCGTCTCGATCATGCCCACCATCTACGGCGAGGATGCGGTGCTCCGCGTCCTCGACAAGGAATCGATGAGCGAGAAGTTCGCCAAGCTGTCGCTCGATGTGGTGGGCTTCGCCGAAGCCGATCTGGCCAAGTTCCGGCGCTACATCACCGAGCCTTACGGCATGGTGCTGGTCACCGGGCCCACAGGCTCCGGCAAGACCACCACGCTCTATGCGGCGTTGAGCGAGATCAAGAACGACGAGGACAAGATCGTCACCATTGAAGATCCGGTAGAGTACCAGATCAAGGGCATCACCCAGATTCCGGTCAATGAAAAGAAAGGCCTCACCTTCGCCCGCGGCCTGCGGTCTATTCTGCGGCATGATCCCGATAAAATCATGGTGGGCGAAATCCGCGACCAGGAGACCGCCCAGATCGCCATCAATTCCGCGCTAACCGGCCACCTGGTTTTTACCACGGTGCACGCCAACAACGTGCTGGACGTGCTGGGCCGCTTCCTCAACATGGGTGTCGAGCCTTACAACTTCGTGTCCTCGCTCAACTGCATCCTGGCGCAGCGGCTGGTGCGTCTCATCTGCGTGCACTGCAAAAGGCGCGTGCAATACCCCGATACCGCGTTAGCGGAGAGCGGCCTGAACCCCGACGTGTGGCGGGACCTGCCGCTTTACGAAGGCGCCGGCTGCTTTGAGTGCGGCGGGACGGGATTCCGCGGGCGGTCGGCCATTCATGAGCTGCTCGATCTGACCGACCGGATTCGTGAGATGATTCTGGACCGCCGGCCTACCTCGGAGATCAAGCGCGCCGCGCGCGAGGACGGCATGACTTTTCTGCGGGAATCGGCGGTGGCCAAGATGCGCACCGGCGTGACTACGCTTCGTGAGATCAACAAGGTCACTTTTATTGAAGGCTAAGAGGGCACGTGTTACTGGATCGTTTGAAACGGATGTTGCAGGACCCGCCGCCGGCGATGGCCTTTGAAATCTCCGAAATGGGCATTGCCGCCGCCCGCGTCGGCCCGCGGACGGAGATGGAGTTTCGTCCGCTCGAGCCGGGAGTGCTTTCGGTGTCTCCGGTCAAGGAAAACGTGGTGGCTCCGGACGACTTCCAGACCGCAGTGGCCTCTCTCGTCAATGGTTCGGCTGCTCGCAAACGCCGCGATGTGGCGCTCATCCTGCCGGATTTCTCAACCCGTATCGCGGTGCTCGATTTCGACGAGTTTCCCGCCGATCCCAAGGAGCAACTGGCGCTGGTTCGGTTCCGGCTCAAGCGCAGCGTCCCTTTCGATGTGGATTCCGCCGTGGTCGCCTATTGGGCTCAGACGCACCCAGACCATAGATCCGACGTGGTCGCGGTGATGGCGCCGGTCGAAATCGTGTCCCGGTATGAGGCGCCGTTCCGCTCCGCCGGCATGAACCCGGGGTTCGTCACCACCTCCTCGATTGCCGCGCTGGAGCTGGCTTCCGATAGCGGCCTGAGTGTGTTTGCTAAGATCACGGGCCGTGTGCTCACGGTGGTGGTGCGTCAGAACCAGGTCCTTAAACTGGTACGGTGCCTCGAGGTCCCTTCGGCGGAGTGGAACGATGTCTCGAGTGTTTTGCTGCCGACTTTCGTCTTCGTGGAAGACAACCTAGGAGCACGGGCCGAGCGCCTGATTTTGTGCGGCTTCGGACCGCAGACCGAGGAGGCGCGGCGGGGTCTCGAGGCCGAGCTCGAAGTGGAGGTCGAGCCGCTGCGGTCCGCGCTCGGAGTCCCCGGCGAGACCAATGCCGGACTGCTCGGATATCTGCACTCGATCGCCATGGATAATTGAAAATGAAGATCCCTCTCAATCTTGCAAGCCAGCCGTTTCGGCGGGACCGGCCGATTCTGGTGGGCTCGACCGCCGTAGCCGTGCTGCTCCTGGGCGCCTTGGGTCTGCTGATTTCGCTGATCTTTACGGATCGAGTACAACTGGCCGACGTGCGACGTGACGTGGTCCGGTACGAGCGGTCCATCCGCGGCGTTTCCGCCGAGCAGGCCAAGCTCGAGGCGGTGCTGCGGCGGCCGGAAAACGCCGAGGTGCTGGAACGCGCCGTTTTCCTCAACCAGCTTCTCTACCGCAAGGGAATCAGTTGGACTCAGATCTTCGCCGATCTCGGGCGCGCGCTTCCGCCCAATGTCCGCATTATGACAATCCGCCCTTTCGTCAACAAGGACAACAAGGTGACCCTGGATATGACCGTGGGCGCCAAGACGCCGGCCAACGTAATCGAGTTCCTCAAAGCGCTAGAGTCCTCTCCGCTTTTTGAATCGGTCACGCCTACCAGCAGCCTGGCGCCCTCGCAGGCCGAGCCGCTCTATCGCGCCCGACTGACGGTGAACTATGCCCAAAGACTTTAAGGCGGCCTTGCACGATCCGCGCGTTGTGTTCCGCGCTATTCTCGGCGTACTGCTGGCGGCTAACTTGGCCGCCGCAGTGCTGGCCTTCCGACCGTTTGGCGGGTCGGCCGACGAGCTTCGCCGCCGCAGGACCGATTTGCAGTCCCGGCTCTCCCAATTGGAGGCGCGCCTCTCCTCTACTCAACAACTGGTCAATAAGGTAGAGACTGCCCGCAAACAGGGCGACGAATTCCTGACCCGGTACGTGACCGACCGGCGTTCGACGTTTTCCACCATCTTCGAGGAGCTCGACCGCACGGCGACCGATGCGGGCCTGAAACCCAAAGACCGGAACATCGACCTGAGCGACATTGAAGGAAGCGATACGCTAAAAATGATGTCCATTACCGCGGGCTACGAAGGCTCCTATTCGAACTTGCAGAAGTTTGTGAGCCTGCTCGACAAATCACCCCGGTTCCTGATCATCGAGAGCCTGGTGGCCTCCCCCCAGCAGGGAAGCCCGGTGCTGAATGTCAGTTTGAAACTCGACACCTTCGTCAACGAAGCTCCGGAGGCGAGCTCGTGAAGCTGGGCGCGAATGAGCCGAAGAAGGTCGCTGCGCTGGCCGTCCTGGTGATCGGAGGCGGGTACGTGTTCTATGCCAACGTGATTTCCTCTCCCGGTCCCAGCGCCGCGGTTCCGCGGGCGACGGTATCGTCCGCGCTGGCGTCAGCTCCCGCGCCGGTTTCCGCGCCGGTTTCCGCGCCGCGGGCACCGGAGCACACCACCCGCTCGCGTCAAAGCGACGAGTTCCACCCGGTGTTTCGTTCCAAGCGTCCCGAGGACCGCCCCGATCCCGAGCTGTCGGATCCGACTCTCCGGCTTGATCTGCTCGCCAAGGTGCAGCAGATAAGTGTTTCCGGAGACGGCCGCAACGTATTTCAGTTCTATGAACCTCCGGTCAAGCCGTTGCCGAAACCGGAGCCGGTGGTGACTCTGCCGCCGCCCGTGAATCCCACCCCTCCTCCACCCCCGCCTCCACCGCCCTTGAAGATTCCTCTGCGCTACTACGGTTTTTCCTCGGTGGTCGGCAGCAGCGCCAAGACGGCCTATTTTTTGGATGGCGACGACATCGTGGTCGCCAAGGAAGGCGAGATGGTGAAGCGTCGTTACAAGGTCGTGCGCATTGGAACCAATTCGGTGGTGATGGAAGACAGCGAATCCAAGCGCCAGCAGACGCTTCCCTTAGAGGAGCAAGCAGGATGAGAAAACGGGGCGAGTCGGGTTTCGCGCTGCTGCTGGTTTTCTTGATGGCGGCCGTCATCGCCATCTCCCTTTATGCGGAGATCCCGCGTGTGGCGTTCCAGGCCCAGCGGCAGAAAGAACAGCTCCTGATCGAACGCGGCGAGCAGTACAAACGCGCCATCCAGCTTTTCGTGAAGGCGAACGGGCGTTATCCGGGGGACCTCAAAGATTTGGAGAACTTCAACCACCGGCGCTTTCTGCGGCACCGATTCATCGACCCGATGACGGGGAGCGCCGACTGGCGTCTGATTCACATCAACGGCGGCATGCTCACGGACTCGGTTGTGACCAAACCGAAGCCTGTCGATCCCAACCAGCCGGCCTCCTTGACCGCGGGCCAGTCGTCGAGCGCTGGCCAGTATGTCAGCGAAATACCGTCGATCGGCATACCTGCCGGCGGCCAGCCGATCATCAACCCTGCCCTGGGACGCCGGCGGGCGAGTGAGGGCGGCGCCCCTGGGCTGGTTGTCGGGCCGGACGGCCAGCCGATTGCCCCGGATCAGCCGGCCACACCGGGCGGTGTTCCATCCCCGGGCTCACCTGGCGCTCAACCAACTTCCGGCGCCCAGCCGTCCCCCGCCGGGTCATCGTTGCCGGGATTTCCCGCCGTGCCGTATCCTGCCGGGACGACGTTTCTGCCCGGAGCGAGCAATGGTTTCGAGCAGCCGGTGACTGGTCAGCCCGTGCCTGGTCAGCCCGTGCCTGGTCAGCTGGTGGCTGGTCAGCCGCTCTCCAACCAACCACTGTCTGGCCGCATCGCCGGTGGGCCGCCGGCTTCGTACCCAAATTGGCAGGCCTACGTCGGCTCGTCCCAACCATACGTTGGCTCTTCGCAACCATACGTGGGAGGAGGAGTCTATATCGGCTCGCAGCCGACCTCGACCAACGGCGCGAACCCGCCGCCCGGGATACCCGGCGCCGGGTATCCGCTTACCCCGCCCGCGCAGCCTGCCGTCCCCAACAACCCGGGCGTGCCCGGTGGAGTCACCTTATTGCCCGGCTTGCAGCAGGCGCAGCAGTCTGCCGACAGCAGCGGGGCTTCCCAAACACCAGCTCCCCCACTTCCGCAACCTGGAACCGCAGGCCCAGATCCCGCTGTTAGCATGATTAATAATTCCTTGACCAACCCTCAACAGGCGCCTGCCCCCGCGCCGGCGGGCGGGCAGCAGTTTGGCGGCGGGATTGCCGGGGTGGCCAGCAAATCCGAGAGCCCGTCGATCATGGTCTACAACGATCGCACTCAATACAACGAGTGGGAATTCATATTCGACATGACCAAGCAGAGGTCGGTGCAGAATCCGTTCGGCAACGTTCCGGGTACGCCTGCCGCCAATTTGGGGCCAGGCTTCGGTGCCCCCGGGCTTCCAGTTTCCCCGCGGGCTGCGGCGCCTGGCGCGGCGCCCGCTGCCTCGGTCGGTTTTGGCCTAGGCCTAGGCAGCCTGGCATCGGCGCCGAGCCCTGCGTCGGGAACTTCGCCCCTCGGAGCCAGTCCGGCGCAAGCGACTGGAGTGATTCCAGTCGGCATGCAGGCCAACGGACTTCCCCTCGGTTTCCGCATGGGCCGGCCGTGATCAGCGCCGTATCTTAGTCCCCCGCTCCCGTTCCGCGGCGCGCACCTGGGATTCAGTCATTCCGAAATAGTGCGCCACTTCATGCCAAATCGTGTCCTCCACCAGACGCACGAGATGCTCGGGCGAGCGGGCCAATCGCTCATGCGGACCTTGAAAAATCGTGATGCGGTCGGGCATGGCGAAAGGTTCAAACACACTACGCGTGGTCAGAGGGCGCCCTTCGTAGAGCCCCAACAACGTCCCGCTACGTGATACGCGGCCGCGGCGGAGCTGCGCGGGCGAAGGTTCGGGCTCCACCAGAACTGCTAGGTTCTTCAGGCGCCGGCGGAAACGGCCAGGGATCCGCGCGAAGGCGGCCGAAACCAGCC
>JAGWQP010000499.1 GCA_028876805.1 Acidobacteriota bacterium
AGGTACATTACTGTATCAGGGATGTTCCTCCCCCAGCGGGCACAGTGGGGCCCTCTCTCTCGCGCGTCGTTTTGTGGTGCCTTGCTCGGCGATATCGCCGGTAGGTTGTACGGGAAGCAATTCATCGTCTAGCCGCCGACGGGCATCGGCCAAAGTTAGTTAGATTTCGCTGGTTCACATGCCAAGTCCGCTCGGCCACACCTCACCGGTCGACCAGAATATAAGGTCCGAGCTGCTCTCAGAGCCAACCGCCCTTGAAGCCAGCGCGGCGAAGCCCCGCAGTGATGTAAGGCGATCGGCGGGTGATGTTCCAGATCAGCCCGGAGCGGTAGTTCTCGATCATGAGCGCCACCGGCCCCTGGTCGATCCCGAAGTGATACGGCGTCACCCACCAGCCGGTCGGGCTGTCCGGCACTGCGTAGGTCTGATTGAAGGACGGCTTGAAGCCGTAGCGCTTCGTCATGCCGAGGTCGAGCCGGGCCATGGCGCGGATGGTGGGGATCACGATCTCCGGGGCGAACGGCAGCGAGGCCAGTACAACCCACGGTGCCAGAGTGCCGTCGTCAGGGCCAAATGGCGCCCCGCGAGCGCAGTAATCGTAGAACTGTCGTTCGACGCCATTGACCACCCGCTTCTCCCAGCCGGGTCCGTCGGTCGCCGTGATCCCCCAGCAGAATTCGCCGTAGCCGGCGAATTCGAGCGGGTTGTGCTGCGCGTACTCCTGGTGAACATACGTCGCTTGACGGCTGTTCTCGAAGTAGTCGCTGTGGTGCTCCCGCATAAACGCGTCGTGGAGGCCGCGGAAGTCGATCCAGAGATGCGAGAGCTGGTGCGTGAAGAGCGGCCCGGAGTAGAGTAGCTCGCGGCCGTAGATCTGTTTCCAGCAGTAGGTGGAGCAGTAAGCGGCGTAGCTCTCCGGTGGCAGGGGGGAGGTCGGTGAGCCGAGGGCGAGCAGGTAGACGAGCAGTGCCTCGTCGTAACCGGTCCAGTAGTGGGGAATGAAGCCGCTCTCCGGGCGCCAGCCGTGGCAAATCGCCGGGCCGCCGTTCGTCGCCCACTGCCAGTCGGCGCGGCAATAGAGTTCATCGGCCAGGCGTCGAACTCCGGTCTCCGCCTCCGTATCGCCATCAAAGTAGGCGGCGCAGGTGAGCATTCCGGCAAACAGGAAGGCTGAATCGATCGTCGACAGCTCGCACTCCCAGGTGCGCCGCCCGGTCTTAATGTCGAGGAAGTGATAGTAGAAGCCCCGGTATCCGGTCGCATCCGGCTCTGGCCCCTGCGGGCTGTCACGGAAGAAGCGCAGCCGCTTCAGCACGAGCTCCGGCGCGAAGTCGCGGGAAATCACGCCGCGTTCGACGAGCACGGGAACCGTGGCCAGCCCGAGGCCGATCGTGGCGATGCTCGACGGCGCGCTGGGGTCTGTCTTGTCGCGGATCAGGCCGTTGACCGGGTTTGTCTCGTGGAGATAGTACTCAAGCGTCGTCAGCTGGAGGCGCCCCAACTCCTCATCACTCGGCAGGCGGTTCAGCTCTTCTTCGGTTGTCTGGCGATCGGCCGTTCCCATGATTTCTCCAACTTCAGGTCATGACCCGAGCGCAATCTGGACCTGGTGCTGCCTGCCGTCGTCCGCCAGTTCGACCACTCCTCCCGAGATCGCGCGTCCATCGACCGACACGCTTCGGACACCGCGACCGGAACCCCCCGAGTTCTCGACAACGACATGGTAGGTGGCCGAGCGGTGGCAGTAGGTGATCTCGTAACCGGACCAGCCCGGTGGGACGCAGGGATCGAGCTCGAGCCGGTTGCCACGCAGACGGAAACCAAGGATCGCTTCCAGGCCGACCCGGTATAGCCAGGCGGCAGAACCCGTGTACCAAGTCCAGCCACCGCGGCCGGTGTGCGGCGGGGCACCATAGACATCCGCGCAGACCACGTACGGCTCCACCTTGTACCGTTTGACGCCGTCAGGAGAGGCCGCGTGGCGGACCGGGTTGATTAGGTCGAACAGCTCCGCTGCCCGCTGGCCCTGGCCCAGCAGCGCCGTCGCCAGCACTACCCACGTGGCGGCGTGCGTATATTGGCCGCCGTTCTCGCGAATCCCCGGCACATAGCCCTTGATGTAACCCGGTTCGAGGTGCCCATGATCGAACGGGGGTGTAAAGAGCAGGATCAGGCCGTCCGCGTCCCGCACCAAGTGCTCCTCGACCGCCAGCATCGCTTGGCGGGCGCGCTCCGGATCGCCGCCTCCAGAAATGACCGCCCACGACTGGGCGATCGAGTCGATCTGGCATTCGTCGTTGGCGGCCGAGCCGAGCGGAGTTCCATCATCGAAGTAGGCACGCCGGTACCAACGCCCGTCCCACGCGTGTTCCTCTAGGGCCACGCGCAGCGCGTCGGCCCGCTCTCGGCACCAGGCGGCGCGAGCGCCGTCCCCTCGCCGTTCCGCCAAGCCCGCGAACTCGCGCAGAGTGGCGACCATGAACCACCCGTTCCAGACGCTTTCCCCCTTCCCCTCGATCCCCACCTTGTTCATCCCGTCGTTCCAGTCACCGGTGCCCATCAACGGCAGGCCGTGGGGGCCCAGCTTCAGGCCACATTCGAGCGCCCGCTCGCAATGCTTGTAAACGCTCTCGGGCTTCGGGCTTACTTCCGGCAGCCCGTAGTCTTCCTCCTGGTCCGGACGGAGAACTGGCGCGTGCAGGAAGGGAAGCCGCTCGTCGAGCAGGGATAGGTCGCCCGTAACGCCGACGTAGTGTGCAACGACCAGTGGTAGGAAGACGAGATCGTCGCTAATGCGCGTGCGGACGCCGCGACCCGCGGGCGGGTGCCACCAGTGCTGCACGTCGCCTTCCTCGAACTGACGCGCCGCCGCACGCAGGATCTGTGCCCGCGCTTCTCCTGGAGCGCCGTAAACGATGGCCATAGCGTCTTGGAGCTGGTCGCGGAAACCGAATGCTCCGCCCGACTGATAAAACGCCGACCTGCCCCACATTCGACACGCGAGAGCCTGGTATACGAGCCAGCGATTCAGCATCAGGTCCAGCGCCGGGTCCGGCGTCCGGACCTGGACCGTCCCGAGGATGCGATCCCAGCGCGCCCGGACTTCCTCGAGCGCTGTCTCGACCTGGCCCGGAGCGGCGTACGCGCGGACGAGTCGCCGGGCCTCCTCCGGGGCCGCTGTCTGCCCGAGCAGGAAGACAACCTCCTCCTCGCCGCCTGGTGGCACTTCGAGTGGCGTCATCAGCGCGGCGCACGGGTCGACCAGCTCGCCGGCGCGGTCGGAGAGCCGCGACCGGCGGAGGGCGGCGGGCGCTTCCGGAGAGCCCTCGCGACCGAGGAACTCGGCGCGATCGGTCGTGAAGGAGTGCGGTTGGGTATCTGTACCGATCGCGGCCACGGCCGCGAAAGCGACCTCCCCGGCGAACTCGCCCGCCCAGGCGTTAGTAGCGAACAACGCACCTATTTCCGAGTCGGCGTGGCACACCACCTGTAAGGAGGCCTGGTCGCGGAGGCTGCCCAGGACCCACTCGGCGTAGAACGTCGCCGACAGACGGCGCGGCCGGGTGCCCGTGTTTCGCACGCGAAGGCGGACGATTTTGACCCGATCGGTGGGCGGGATCAGGACGAGGAGGTCCTGTTCAAGGTCGTGACTGGTTCGCTTGAAGAGGCTATAACCCTGGCCGTGGCGGACGACCGTCGTCACTTCGCCCCCACATGGGGCCGGCGTCGGCGACCAGAACTCCCCGGTGTCCTCGTCGCGGAGGTAAACAGCCTCGCCGGGCGGGTCGGTCACCGGATCGTTGCTCCAGGGCGTGAGCCGATGCATCTGGCTATTGCCCGCCCAGGTATAACCGCTGCCGGCCTCGGTGACCAGGCAACCGAAGTCGGGGTTGGCGAGCACGTTGATCCACGGCGCCGGCGGTCGCTCGCCGGCGCGCAAGGTGATGACGTACTCTCGGCCATCCGCCGTGAACCCGCCGAGACCATTGTCGAAGAGCAGCGCCGCACCGGGGGCCGGCGAGTCTTCGGGGCCCGCTTCCTCCGGGGCGCCCGTTGGGAGCAGCGGCGGAGGGAGCGCCGGAGCGTCCGCCACCACCCGGCCAAGCTGCGCCACGAGCGGACCATCACCCCCGCGGAGGAGGACACGGGCGGCCGCCTCGAGCAGTGTCGCGTCGTCGGTAGACATGCGGGACGCGTCGCGGAGGAACACGCCGCCCGGCCGGTCGACCAGTTCTGCTGTGGGCGCGTTCTGGACCAGGTCCTTTAGCCGGCAGCTCAGTTCGTCGCCCGTGCCCTCGTCCTGCAGAAGGACCAGGTCGGCCACGAGCCCGCAACGGCGCCAGTACGCGTGCGCCTGCAGCACCTCCCTTACCAGTTCCAGGTTCCGGTCCGCTCCAATTCGTACCAGCGCGATCGCCACGTCGCCCGAGATGCCGTGCGGCCACAGTCCTGATTGGCCGAGGCGGTTCCGGGCGACGGACTCGCGCGACCGCAAGGGCGGGCTCGCAAAAAGAACTGAGGCCGCCAGCCGCTGGAACAGCGCGGCGTCCTCCGGCGTCAGACCCAGCTCCGCCCGCTGCGCCACGTCGCTCGCAGTGGTCTCCTCGAAGACCCGGTGCACGGTCTCCAGGCTGCCGAACCGGGCGGCCAGCGCCAAGGTCTGGACCCGGTCTTCCGGTGCGGCGGTGGTGAACGCAAGGACGGTGGACGCTCCCGGCTTCACCCGGATCCGCTGGCGCAGGCTGAACACGGGGTCCAGCACCGGTCCTACGGTCCCCGAAAGTGCGACGCCACCCTCCATCGCCGCCGGGTTCCGCGTGGAGCGACCCCGCCCAAGGAAGCGGGCGCGGTCGGTCTCGTACTCGACCTCACCCTCCACTTCGCTCGCTATGACATGAAGAGCAAAGACCGGCTTTTGATCATGGGCCCGCGGCCGGCGGCGGCAAATCAAGGCGGGCGGCGACGCATGGTATTCGGTTTCGAGGAAGAGCTTGGCGAAGGCCGGGTGCGCTTGGTCGGCGCCGCGCGGATTGAGGGCCAACTCGGCATAGCTCGTAACTTCCAACGTGCATGGCCTGTTGCCCCGATTGGTCAGGGTGACGCGACGGACTTCCGCGTTGGCGTCGGGCACGACTGCGACTTCGTAACAGGTCTCGACGTCACGGTCGCGGCGGCGGATGATCGCCCGGCCGGGGCGTAGGTGGGACTCGTACTCGTCGGTGTTTCGCCCAAGGGGCTGGCGGCCCGCGGACCAGACGCGGCCGTCGTCCAGGTTGCGGACGTAGCAGTACTGACCCCAGCAGTCGCGGGTACCGTCTTCCCGCCAGCGGGTAATGTCCGTCCCGTCCAGGGCGCTGTAGCCGCCCCCTGAGGCCGTCAGCATGACGCTGTAGCGACCATTCGAAAGCAGGCAGACCTCCGGGGACGAACCGGGAACGTCAACGAGGTTCCGGCGTTTCGGGCTTGACATCTTCGGGTGACTCCGCGAATTCGCACCAGCGCCTGCCGATCACGGGGCTTTGCTGGTGGCCAAGTGAGCCCACTAGTGAATTGGAATTAGCCGAAACTCAGGTACAGCGCGCGAAGGAATTCGACAATCCCTTCCGGTTTACCCTGATCGCTCGATAAGGATGGCAACCGCTTCGATACGTCTCCGCAAAGGCCGCCAGACACAATTTCTTCTGGCCTGTGCGGCTCCATGAGCTTGTTCTTCATGGAACGGAGGAACCGACCGTTCAACTATAGGCTACCACGCTCTCCAGACCTGCCCCGTTCGAACAGGTAAGGGACACTTCACCGTGATGAGATGTCACTACGATGGCGCCTCCCCGTTCCGTACGGCTGGCTGTATTCTGATATCCGACATCGTTGCAGAACCCGGCAGCACGTTCGCATAGAACAACACCAACTCCGCGAGGCCAGTCGGTTCGCCGAGAATTTTTCTGCAATGGGAGACGGTTTGTGTCTCCGCGCCGATGAAGTGCGATTGGCACATGATGACTGCAGCATCATGTCGGCTGGAATCACCATAATCCAGTTCTCCCATCGGCCTTCGGCTTCAGCCGAATCATCGTTACGTGCTCAGCACGTACCTTGTATTTCGGGTGCAGCGATCGAGCTCGCCGCTATGAGCGAGGAGTTTTGGAGCGGGCATAGACGCCACATACAAGAGGAATCCTTCGCGCGGTCAAAGACCTGGCGGGAGTCCAGAGTTGGTGGGTCGTGCCTCCGTTATCCGCGAGCCCCGATCGTTACTTCCTCGGGTTTGAAGGTCAGTTCTTGGCGCGAGGGAGATTCGTCCGCGAGAACGGTTTGACCGTCGCGAATCGCGCCTTGCAAGATGAGACGACCGATGGGTGTCTCTACCTTCTTCTGGATAGCGCGCTTCAGAGGCCTGGCACCGTAGACCGGATCGTAGCCGGTGTGCACCAGATGGAGCTTGGCCGCATCGGTCAGCTTGAGCTTAATGTTGCGCTCGGCCAGCCGTGCGTGTAGATGCTCTAACTGGATGTCGACGATCTGGCGCAACTGCTGCTCGGAAAGCCCGTGGAAGACGATGATATCGTCGATGCGGTTGAGGAACTCCGGACGGAAGTGTTCGCGCATCTCTCTTAATACCGCCTCCTTTACTTGGTCGTACGACCCTCGATGTTCAAGGATTCGATGACTGCCGATGTTTGAGGTCATGATTACGATTGTGTTCTTGAAATCCACGACGCGGCCCTGGCCGTCCGTGAGGCGGCCGTCATCGAGGACCTGGAGCAACACGTTGAAGACGTCGTGGTGGGCCTTTTCGATCTCGTCGAACAGCACTACGGAATAGGGCCTGCGACGCACAGCCTCGGTAAGCTGGCCACCCTCCTCGAAGCCGATATATCCGGGAGGTGCGCCGAGGAGGCGGGCGACGGTGTGCTTCTCCTGGTATTCGGACATGTCGAGAGTAATTAATGCACGCTCATCGTCGAACAGGAAATGTGCCAGCGCGCGGGCCAGCTCGGTCTTTCCGACGCCGGTAGGCCCTAGGAAGATGAAGCTGCCGATGGGCCTGTTGGGATCTTTCAATCCGGAGCGTGCGCGAATGACGGCCTCTGCGACCGCAGTGACCGCCTCATCTTGCCCGATGACCCGCTTGTGCAGCTCCTCTTCCAGGTGCAAGAGCTTTTGCATCTCCCCTTCGAGCAACTTTGAAACGGGTATGCCCGTCCAGCGGCTGACAACGCGGGCAATATCTTCCTCGTCGACCTCCTCCTTGATGAGACGGGCCTGGCCTTTCCTTTCGGCTTGTTCGGTCTCAGTCTTAAGTTTGCGGTCGAGCTCGGTGAGCTTGCCATACTTGAGCTCGGCGGCGCGGTTCAGATCGTACTGGCGTTCAGCCAGCTCAATGGCGATCTTGGTCTGCTCGATCTGCTCGCGCAGCGCTCCCAAGCGCTGGATCGACTGCTTTTCGGCCTGCCAGCGGGCCTTGAGGGCATCGGATTCAGCGCGAAGGTCAGCGAGCTCCTTCTCGATCCCGGCCAACCGGACTTTGGATGCCTTGTCCTTCTCCTTGCGCAGCGCCTCGCGCTCGATTTCGAGTTGCATGATACGACGTAGGCTCTCGTCTAGTTCCGAGGGCATGGAGTCGATTTCGGTGCGGAGGCGGGCGGCGGCTTCATCCACTAGGTCTATGGCCTTGTCGGGCAGGAAGCGGTCGGAGATATAGCGGTTGGAGAGGACGGCGGCTGCCACCAATGCACCATCCTTAATGCGCACGCCATGGTGCACCTCGTAGCGTTCCTTGAGGCCGCGGAGAATCGAAATGGTGTCCTCAACGGACGGCTGATCGACGAGCACAGGCTGGAAGCGGCGCTCTAAGGCGGCATCCTTTTCGATGTGTTTGCGGTACTCATCGAGCGTCGTCGCGCCGATACAATGAAGCTCACCCCGGGCGAGCATGGGCTTGAGAAGGTTGCCAGCGTCCATGGCGCCCTCGACCTTGCCGGCGCCGACGACGGTATGTAACTCGTCGATGAACAGGATAATTTCGCCTGCCGAATCCTGTACCTCTTTGAGGACGGCCTTGAGGCGCTCCTCGAACTCGCCGCGATACTTAGCACCGGCAATGAGGGCGCCCATGTCGAGCGAGACTACCCTCTTATTCTTGAGGCCTTCGGGAACGTCACCGCGTACGATGCGCTGGGCGAGACCTTCGACGATGGCGGTTTTGCCGACGCCTGGATCGCCGATCAGGACAGGATTATTCTTTGTACGGCGTGAGAGCACCTGGATGACGCGGCGGATCTCCTCGTCGCGGCCGATGACGGGGTCAAGCTTACCCTGCGCGGCGAGTCTGATGAGGTCACGGCCGTAGCGCTCGAGGGCCTCGTAGGTGGCTTCGGGATTTTGAGAAGTTACGCGCTGGCTGCCGCGGACCTCGCGTAGGGCCTGCATAAGCCTGTCGTGGGTGAGACCTGATCTCTTGAGGATGCGGCCGGCGGCGCCGGAGTCGTCAAGCGCCGTGAGGAGGACGTGCTCGATGGAGATATATTCGTCCTTGAGCTTTTTGGCCTCATCCTCGGCGCCGCCCAGGAGGCGGTTAAGGCGCGTGGTAACGTAGATCTGGTCGGGCGGCCCCGCGGGTACAGAGACCTTGGGCAGCCGGTCCAGTTCTTGCTCCAGGGAGGATTTGACGGCGTCGACGTCAACACCAGCTCGGGTAAGAATGGAGACGGCCAGCCCTCCCTCCTGCTCAAGCAGACTGAGGAGAAGATGCTCGACATCAAGCTGCTGGTGACTGTAGCGGCCCGCCTTAGTTTGGGCGGCTCGAATAGACTCCTGCAGTTTTTCGGTGGAACGATTGATGTCCATATATTAATTATCGGCCCGGGGCGGAGCTGAGAGCACAAGCAGGGCGTTTAAAGAGCCACGGAGTGTTTGACTCTTCGTGCGTGCGCCGAGCTGAAGAGCAACCTTGGGGTTGGCGCTCCCGGGTGCGTCTTCAGCGTTCGACAACTTGTGCTGCTAAAACCCCCAGTTGCTAACCGACGGGATACATTCCGCTGGTTTGAGTCTGCTTGGTTCGATTCTCCCGGCGTGCCGGTGGTCGGTGTTAGATCTCGTGTTGACACGGATTACAATTTGGAGTTATGAGAGCTGGGTTCAACACTCGAAGGACCGTCATGACAGCCGTTGTGCCGATCGGCGCGGTCTGGCAAGCAAAAAGATCACAGGAGCTCGATATGGAAGGGCTGTAGAATGCGCGAGTTGAAGAAACCGCCCCGGAGGTCCGCTCCAGTGTCACGACCCCGGCTCCCCTCGAATCTGACTGCTCTGAGATTCCATGTATGGAAAGCACCCCCTCCGCGGTGGCTGGAGGAAAACAGGATCTCTCGGCGTTTTGGCCGGCCCTTCACGATGTACCGCGACCCTGCTCGTGTCCCTTTGAACTCGAGTTCGACGGGGTTCGCTCAGGATGAGCACGAGTGCCTGTTTTTCTAGCGATTCGAGCATCGCATTCCCCGTGTCAACAACGGAGCAATGCGCCACAGTGACCAGACTCATGCCGTTCCGCGGCTGGATCTGCCCGGTTGTGCCCTCGGCATGCGCGGGTCCGTCCGGCAAACCTGTTGGCGATGACAGCTTCCACGCGACTCTCTGCCGTTCACCGAAATCCTTTTGTCGTAGAAGACAAACCGGCCCAGCCCCACTTTGGCGGCGTTGATCGGATTGTCGGTGAGTATATCAGGTCGCGGAAAACCCTGGGCAGGTTCTAGTCGAACTCGGCGGCCACCAGACCCGAGCTGAAGGCCAATCCAACAGTGACGAGCTTAGGCAACAACCGCCCCCGTTTCGGAGGTGTCGTAGCCGGCAAGAACCTCCAGCTTGCGACGAAGGGTTGCCCGTTGCAGGACATCCAGGAAGGATCTCACGGCTGGAAGATCCGCGCTGCGCCTCCGCATGACCAGATCGTAACGCTCGCCATGCAGCGGCATAAAGTCTAAGCCAAATGTCTTGGCGGCAGAACGGGTTGCCAAACAGACATCGGCCTTTTGAGACACGACACAGTAGGCAGCCGCAAGATGACCAAAGGCCACCTGGCCGTAGCCTTGGACCTTCTGCGCATCCATCCCCGCCCTCTCCAGCAGCTTGTCCAACAGAGCGCGGCTTCCCGAACCGGGCTCACGATTCACAAATCGGACATTCTTTCGTGCCAGGTCCTCCACTCTCCGGACATGTTTGGGGTTTCCCGGTGCCAGGACCAGGCCTTCTTCCCAGCGCGCAAAGGTCACGACCCGGAAGTCCTCGTCCGGATACTCCTTTCGAATAAAGGGCAGGTTAAACTCCCCCGTTTTGGCGTCTTCCAGGTGGGAACCGGCAATGTGGACCTTGCCTTGTTTGAGCCAGTTCAAGGCGAGCTTGCTCGATGCAGCCGCGGAGACAATCTCCACTCCACTGATCTTCTCGACCATACGAGAGATAAGACCGGTGGCCGGATCACAGCCCGCCAGTGCCAGACGCTTCTGCGCGGCCTCTTCTTTTGCGAACACCACTAGGTCGGCGCGGCCGCGGACTCGCGTCGTTCGCTTGATGATTCCGTCTGCCTCCGGCATGAAGTACGGGGACGCCGTCACGGGAACGCTCACCCAGCGCGATCCGACTTGGCAGATGCGAACGGGCTGGCCCCTGTCCGGGGTGGACACGCTCAACACTTCAGCAGCAATCGATTCCGGCGAGGCTTCTGTGCCCTCCCTAAGCGAAAACAGCTCGTCGACGGTGACTTCCAGCTCCCGCGCAAGACTTAAGGCGACTTCGGTGTTCGGGACGTACGAACCAGTCTCAATGGCGTAAATCGTTTGACGGCTTACATTCACGCGCCGCGCGAGGTCAGAGCTGCCCACTCCTCGGCTCTTGCGGACTTGTGCCAGCCGGTTTTCGACCTGTGTTCTCAAGCTTCCTATTTCCTCAATTGAACGACGTCGAGCTTGGTGAGCATGCGGACGGATCGGGCGGCGGGCTTGTCTTTGGGCACAACCAAACGGAACCGGCCCTGGGCTCCAGGCATCGGTTTGCCGTTCGCTGTATCCGCCAGCAGGATCTCGTTGTCGATAAAGGCCGGATCGAGTTCGCCTAGCGAGAAGACAACCTGATATCCGTCCTGCGCTTCGGCGAGGACGTAACCGGCCAGAGCTTTGCCGCGCAGTTCACTCCCTTGGGGAACACCAGCTTTCTTGAGCACCTCATGAAGCCAGACGCCCTCGTATACCGTCTCCATTCCGTTGTTCGCCATGCGTACCGTGGATCGAGGCATTTTCGCGAGGTCGCCCGCGGTAAGCGTGAGTGGTTGCTTGACCGCGCCAGTGACCTGGATGGAGGGTTGCGGTTCCTGCGCTGCCAGAAGGACGGAGCCTAGAATTCCCAAAACCAAAAGGCGTCGGCGTGTACGCATGGCACCCCCATTGTAGCGTTCGGCCTAAAAGTGCACTTTGCCGACGAACTCGAAGTCGCGCGGATTGCCTGCGCTCGTAATCGACCCGAAAGCCGCGCTGCCGAAGCTTCCGTTAGGGTCGTTCAACGGCGGAGTGTTTGAGACATTGAAGGCCTCGGCCCGGAATTCGAGATTCACACGTTCAGTGATGTGAAACGTCTTGCCGATCATGAGGTCAGCCTCCTGGAGGCCCGGCCCGCGAACGGGATTGCGCGAACTGTTACCAATCACAAACTGTGGGGCTGCTCTGAAGGCCGCTGTGTTGAAGTATTTGGCAACGGTGCGATTGGCGAAATCGTTGGGGTTGCTCACTCGATTGGGCCTTTGCACGGCATAACCCAAGCTCGAATTGTTGTTCGTGGCCTGGGTCACCGCTACCGCATCGCCGGATTGCAGGCGAACCAACCCGCCGATCTCCCAGCCGGAGATC
>JAGWQP010000500.1 GCA_028876805.1 Acidobacteriota bacterium
GCATCGTCAGCGACGCAAAAATCGACCTCCGGGATCGAGATCGAGGGCCTGGAACTGACGCGGAACTCCCGTCTCTGATCCAGGGTCGGGTTAAGGTGGAGCGGGGCCCTCATCCGGATCGATCAGGAGTGTAGGCCGATCGTAGTTCGGTTCAACCACGAGACGCGAATGCCGTTGCTTGCTTAAGGATACTGTCCGATCACACCCTCCGAGTCGTGGGGATCGATCAGGATGACTACCGGTTCTTTCTAGCGGGCTTACCACTGTCGAGCTTACGTAAAGTCGATTCGTCGAGCCGGCGAGGAATCGATCGATGTGCCGATGGCCCTTCGAGCCGGGGAATTGATGGTGAATCCGCTGTTTGCTGGGACGATCGAGGGCGCCGTCAGAGACGAAGCCGGAGAGCCCGCGGGGGAACGTGGTCGTGGTCGTTCAGCCCGATCCCGGCACTCGGATGCGGACGCTCGCCGAAAGACAGGGCCTTTCAGTTGCCCCGTTCGGTCCCGGCCGACACGGCATCGCCCACGGGCGGACTCCAGCAAGTAGATTGGCGAGCAACGATGGAGATGGCCGCCACGTCTGGTGTCGTTGTTGAAGTTCCTGCGGGTGGCTATGTGTCTATGTGTCCTTCTTGTGACCAACGGAGGTAGGGACCTACGGCAATTTCGGCAAGGGCACTGGCGGGCGGCCGCTGAAGATTTCGCGGAACGAGCGCAGCACTTCGTCGTGCAGCGCACCGTTGTCGGCGAGCAGGTGGTCGGAGTCGGTGAGGCTGTGCGGCCCCCCGTTCATGTCCGAGGTTGTGCCGCCGGCTTCCTGGACCAGCAGGGCTCCGGCGGCCTGATCCCAGGGCTTCAAACCAAACTCCCAGAAGAAGTCCAGCCGCCCGCTGGCGACGTACGCCAGATCGAGAGCCGCCGAGCCGGTGCGACGTACGCCGTGCGAGACCATCGCCAACTGGTAGTAGAAGTGGATATTGACGTTATGGTGCCGCTTGCGGCTGGGAAAGCCGGTTGAGGCTAGGCTGTCGGCGAGCCGGCGCGTGTTCGAGACGTGGATGCGCCGGTGATTCAGGTACGCTCCCGCCCCTCGCTCCGCCGTGAACATCTCCTGGCGAATGGGATCGTAAATCACACCGGCAATCACGTCGCCAGCGCGCTCGAGCGCAAGTGTGACATTGAACATCGGGAAGCTGTGCGCGAAGTTGGTGGTCCCGTCCAAAGGATCGACATACCAGCGGTATTCGGACGAGCCCGGGTGCCCGCTGCCTTCCTCAGCGACGATAGTGTGCGACGGGAAGTACACCCGCAATTTCTCCACGACCAGTTTCTCGGAGGCGCGGTCGGCTTCCGTCACCAAGTCGAATTCACCCTTCAGCTCGAAGGCGACGCGCCGTTCAAAATAATTAGCGAGCAGGGAACCGGCTTCCCGGGCTATCTCCGCGGCGGCTTCCAGGTATTGCATGATACGAGAAGCGCTTCAGACGGCTACGTCTCTTCCTGAAGGTACTTGATGTCGTGCTTGAAGATAAAAAGATTGGGCTGGCCGTCGCGGGTCAAACGAATGAAGGACTGGTCGTAATACTCCACCACGCCTACCACCTCTTCGCCATCCGTCATCTTCACGCGCACCGGTGTAGCGTGCTCGATGAGCTGCTTGAGATACTTGGCCTCTTCGAAAGTGTGTTCGGCCGGGCGCGGCGATTTTCCACTGTGTTGCGGCGTACTCACTTCTCCTGGCGTCTTTTTCTGCTGCCTTCCGGTGTGACCGAAATCCGGGCGCCGGGCGTGCCGCCTGCGTCCTCAGCCTCCCCATAATATCCATTACGCGCCGAGACCCGCAAATCCGGCCCGGTCACGCGGACTTCCAGCTTGTGAAATCGGTCCTTGGTCAGAGGCACATTCTTCGGATAGAAGGCCAGCAGATACTGGGTGCGCAACTCGTCAATGATGTCGGTGAAGACGCGGTCGAGATCGGCCCCGAGAGTGGGAAGAAAGGTCCGGCCGCCGGTGCTTTCGGCCATAAAGGTCAGAGCGTTCTCGCCGCCGATGTTGCGGCCCGCATCATTGGTGATCGGGACGACCACGACCGGATAGATGACGGCATCGGCCAACTGAGCCGACTCGAGGGCCTGCTTCAAATTCTTGGCACTGGTGGTGTCGCCGCCGTCGGTCACGACGATGATGACCTTGCGGCCTTCGCGTTCCTCGAGGTCGAGCGAAGCGAGGTAAATCGCGTCATACAGGGACGTGCCCGCCTCCCCGTGAAAGGTCTTGAGCGAGGCGGCCAGCGACGCGTGGTTGTGCGTGAAGTAATTGTTCCGCGTAATCTGCCAGTTGAAACTGTACAGGGCCACCATGTCCAGTGGATTGCCTTCGGAGAGCAACGCTTTCAGGAAACGCGTGGCGGAATCGACCTCGTACTTCAGTTCCTTGGCGGTCGATCCACTCGTATCCACCAGCAAGGCAACCGACAGAGGCTGGTCGGTCTGTTTTTCAAAGACGGCAATCTGCTGTGGCGCGCCGTTGTCGGAAATCTGAAAATCTTCTTTCTGGAGAGCCTTTACCAGCTCGCCGGACTGGTTTTTGACCGTCGTGACGACGCGCACCAGGTTGACATTGACGCGGATGACGGGTTGTGCCTGCGCAGCCAGCGAGAACAGCGGAGCGAGCGCCGCCAGTCCGCCTGCTCGCCTAACCTGCCACCGGCGCATGATGGTCCCACTCTCCTTCCACCCACACTTCGCCATCGACGAAGTGCTCCTTCTTCCAGATGGGCACCAGTTTCTTGAGACGGTTGATCCCCTCCAGAGCGGCTTCAAACGCAACGTTGCGGTGGGGAGCTGTCACGATCACCGCCACGCTGGTCTCGCCGATTAACATGCGGCCCAACCGGTGAACCATGGCGACACGCGTCATGGGATACGCGCGGGCGAGCTCGCCACCGATCTTGGCCAACATTTTGAGCGCCATCCCCTCGTAACACTCGTAGTCGAGGTACAGGGTCGGGCGGCCTTTCGTGTTGTTGCGAACCACACCTTCGAAGGTGACCACGGCGCCATCGGCACCGTCGAGGACCTTCGCTATGACCCACCGCGTGTCGATGGGACACCGGGTGAGCGCGAAATAGTGGCCGTCGGATTCAATTTCCGCTGGGTCACGATCCGAGCCGCCGCTCACGGGCGGCAGGAAGGCCACTTCGTCGCCATCGGCGAGCCGCGTGGCCGGATCGGCAAATTCCTGATTGCGAGCCGTCACGATGCTGGACGCCAGCTCACGCAACCGGGGATAGCAGGCGGCGTAGCGCTCGAAGACGCTGCCAAGATCGGCGCCCTCCGGCAGATCGATCTCCTCGGCCGGGCGGCCCACCAAGTCCTTCAGCATCCCGAAAAACAGCACCCGAGCGCGCATAGCTGCAATGATAACTCTTAGTCTAACAGACGCTTGCGGACGCTCTAGCGTTGCGCGCAGAGGATCGTTTCCGATCTTCGGCCCACGGTGAGGCAACCGGTTCGGGCCGGGGCGCCGAGCCAGCCGCCCTCCAATCTCACGGTACAATGCGGGGTTTATGAAACCCGCCGCCGAAACGCGCATCCGCGTGCGCTACGCCGAGACCGATCAGATGGGCGTGGTCTACTATGCCAATTACCTGGTTTGGATGGAAGTGGGGCGGGTGGAATTCTGCAAAGCGTGCGGTTTTAACTACCGCGATATGGAAGACGCAGACGGCGTGCGGATGGCCGTCGCCGAGGCCAGCTGCCGCTACGCGTCGCCGGCCCGTTTCGATGACGAAGTCGTCATCAAGACGTGGATTGAGAATGCCAACCCGCGGATGGTGACCTTCGCGTATGAAATGTCGGCGGCCGAGGATGGCCGCCGGCTGGCTTCGGGCCACACGCGGCACATCCTGGTCGACCGCGAGTTCCGGCGGACGCGGCTTCCTGCGAAATACTTCTCGATGTTCGGGCTGGCAGCTCCGAGCGAACTGGTTTAGAACTGGAAGCGACGATCGTTTGGCCCTTTTTGCCGCGGTGATTGCGCGAAAACGCCCGCGCTATAAACGCTGAACCGCCCGTGGTCTGGCCATTGGCATCCTGCGGGCGGGACGCCGTTCGCCGATCGATGTTTTATCAGGCGTTCGGTTAAAGATATGGCTGCCGACTGTTTAACCATGACCCGCTTTCGAATCTGA
>JAGWQP010000501.1 GCA_028876805.1 Acidobacteriota bacterium
ATTCAGGACCCGCTCGAGTACGAGACCGTCACGCACCATTCCGACCTGGACACACTCGATCACGCGCAGGCGGGGGATTTGATGCAGGTCGCGGCGGTGGTGGCATCGGTCGTCTACGACGCTGCCAACCGGGCCGAGATGCTACCGCGCAAGGCCCTGCCGAAGCCGCATCCGAGAAGTAGCCCGGTTGGACAAACCGGATCGAATTAGCGGGCCGTGCCGCCCGCCGCGGTTTGTATTGATTCTAACCTATCGAATTCTGGCCCCATCGTAGGGTTTGGCCGCTCGAAAGCGCCACCGGTTCACGCCCGCGGTTACCCCTGGGTTACACATGGAACTACCGCCGAATGCGTCACTTGCCGGTTTTCGAGCGGAGCGGTATACAGCGGTTTGAGGCCACCCGAATCTTGCCTTCCCTGCCCCTATTCGCTTACCCTCGAGGCAACGGTTCAACCTCGGCCGCATCTGGAGTTGGGTTGGGTTGTCGCGCTGCGGAATGGGAGGGGAGATGGCAAGTCGTTACCTTTCCCCGATCGATCGACGTCTTTGAAGAGACGCCCTTGCTCGCCGTCCGCGCCTGTATGACCCCTCGCCCAGCAACGGGCGAGGCCGGTGAGGTGGAGTAGCTTTATCGTGAAGAAGAAAACGTTGCCTTTCTTTGTTGCCGGCGCAGTTCTGGCGATGGGCTGGATCCTTGACGCGCAGGTCGCCCACCCGGTCGCCTCCGCGGTCCAAGAACACGAACTGCTCGACCAATATTGCTTCGATTGCCACTCCGGGAGCGGCGCCTCGGCGGGTCTGGCTCTGGATAAGTTCGACACCGCCCATGTGGAAAAGGATGCGGAGAACTGGGAAAAGGTGGTTCGGAAGCTGCGGGCCGGAATGATGCCTCCGTCGGGCGAGCAACGGCCGGATGCCGCCACCTACGAAGCCATGATTGAGTGGCTGGAGAATGAATTGGACCTCCACGCGGTCACGACGCTCCCCCCGCCTGGTCTCCACCGTTTGAACCGCGCCGAGTACGCCAACGTGATTCACGACCTGCTGGCGCTCGACCTAGACCCGGCCAAATACTTGCCGCCGGACGACTCGACGCGCGGTTTTGACAACGTGGCGGCCGGGCTGACGCTTTCGCCGGCCCTGCTGGAAGGCTACACGTCGGCGGCCGGGAAGATCAGCCGCCTCGCGGTCGGCGACGTCAGTGCTCCCACCCAGGCGGTCTTTCGCGTACCCGGGGACACCTCGCAGGACTATCACATCGAAGGCATGCCGTTCGGAACCCGCGGAGGGCTGCTCGCCCGCTACGAGTTTCCCTCCGACGGCGATTACGCCATCAAGATCACGCCCATCAGCAAGGGCAACATGGGCGACACCAGCCCCTTCGGGGAGATCACAGGCGAGAGGCTGGAGTTGCTGCTCGACGGGGAGCGGTTGAAGCTGTTTGACTGGGACAAGGAGCGGGCGCGCGAGGATGGCACCTTTAATTTTAGATTTCCGACCACCGCCGGCGAGCATACCGTCGTGGTCACGTTCCTGGCTACCAACTACGCCCCCGGTAACGACCTGGATCAGCACTTCTTGAGGAGCACCATCGAGACCGGCGGGCTCCCCGGATTCAAGTTCTTCCCGCACGTCGGCAAGATCACCATCGACGGCCCCACCCATGCGAAGGGCGCCAGCGACTCCGCGGCCCGGCGCAAGATCTTCGTGTGCCACCCGGATGGCCCATCCAAGGAGGCCGCCTGTGCCCAGCAAATCATCGATACGCTCGCGCGCCGGGCGTTCCGGCGTCCGGTAACCGCCCACGACACCGAACTGCTGATGAGCTTCTACCAGCAGGGCCGCAACGGCGGGACCTTTGACACGGGAATCGAGATGGCGATCCGGCGCATCCTGGCGGACCCGGAGTTCATTTTCCGCCGGGAGACCGAACCTGCCAATGTGAAGCCCGGCCAGGCTTACCGGATCAGCGACCTCGAATTGGCCTCCCGCCTGTCCTTCTTCCTGTGGAGCAGCATTCCCGACGACCCGCTCGTCACCCTGGCGAGCCAGAACCGCCTGCACGAACCCGCGGTCCTCGACGAGCAGGTGAGGCGCATGCTGGCCGATCCGCGCTCGGACCAACTGGTGATCAACTTCGCCGGACAATGGCTCGAGTTGCGCGGCCTCGAGACGCAGCAGCCGGTGACGGCGGAATTTCCGGACTTCGACGACAATCTCCGTCAGGCGATGCGCAAGGAGACCGAGCTGTTCGTCGACAGCATCGTGCATGAAGATCACAGCGTGATCGACCTTCTGGACGGAAATTACACCTTCCTCAATGAGCGGCTGGCGCGGCACTACGGAATCCCGAATATCTACGGGAGCAACTTCCGCCGGGTGACGTTGGCGCCGGAGTTCGACATGCGCCGCGGCCTCGTCGGCAAAGCCAGCGTGGAGACTGTGACCGCGTATGTGAATCGCACCTCGCCCACGGTGAGGGGTAAGACCATCATGCAGATGTTCCTCGGAGTGAGCCCGCCCAATCCGCCGCCCAATGTTCCGCCGCTCAAAGAGAACGCCACCAACGTGCACGGCGGGGGGCAGCCGAGCATCCGCCAGCAGATGGAGATGCACCGCAAAAACGAACCGTGCGCCAGTTGTCACAAAATCATGGACCCGATCGGCTTCTCGCTGGAAAACTTCGATGCGGTCGGGCACTGGCGGACGACCGATGCCGGAAATCCCATCGATGCCGCCGGCCAGCTTGTGGACGGCTCCAAGATCGACGGCGTCGTGGGCTTGCGCCAGGCTCTGCTGCGATATTCGCCGCAGTTTGTCAGGCTCGTCACCGAAAAGCTCATGATCTACGCGTTAGGTCGCGGAACCGAATACTTCGACATGCCCCTGGTCCGCTCCATCGTAAAAGAGTCTGCAAAGAATAACTACCGGTTCTCGTCGCTGGTGCTGGGTGTGGTCAACAGCGCGCCATTCCAAATGAATCAGAAGGTCCAGATCAGCGGGAACACGTCGCCCAACCCGCTGCGCGCAGCCCGCTGAACGAGAAGCGCCATGAAGCCAAAATCAATCTAGAATCGGAGGAGAGGGGGCTCATGTTCATCACCAAAAAGCACATTTCGCGGAGAGCGGTTCTTCGCGGTGCTGGGATCACACTCGCCTTGCCGTTGCTGGACTCCATGGTGCCGGCGCAAACCCGCTTGGCCAAGAGCGCGGCGGCCGCGCCCACGCGCTTCACGGGTATTTTCGTTCCGCACGGAATGGCCCCCGGCTACTGGATTCCGGACCAGCCCGTGCTCGAAGCCGGTCATTTTCCCTTCATCATGAAACCGCTCGAGCCGTTCCGGGATCACACCGTGATTCTGAGCGGGATGTGGTCGAAGTCCGCCGAGCCGCCTCCGGGCGTGACCGGCGCCGACCACTGGGTGGCCGCGGCCTTCATGTGCGCCAACAAACCGAAAAAGACGACCGGCGCGGACATTCAGGACGGAACTACCATCGATCAACTAATCGCCCAGAAGATCGGGCAGGATACCCTGATCCCCTCGCTGCAATTGGCCATCGAGGACCCGGGCGCCAATTCCAGCAACTGCGGCGAAGGCTACAGCTGCGCGTACACCAACTCAATTTCGTGGGCTACGCCCACCCAGCCACTGCCGATGGAGCTGAACCCGCAGGTGGTCTTCGAGCGCCTGTTCGGGGACGCGCAGGCGCGCACGGCTGAAGAGCGCGCCGCCCGCCGCGAGCAGGACCGCAGCATCCTCGACTCGGTGACCCAAAAACTGGCGCGCTTCAAGCAGGACCTGCCTAAAGGGGACCAGGCCAAGCTGGACGAGTACACTGAGGACATCCGCGAGTTGGAGCGGCGGCTGGAGATCGCCAAGAAGGCCACTGGCACGGTCTCGACCGAAGGCGTTGTTGTACCGACCGGTATCCCGGAAACGTTCGACGAGCATCTCAAACTGCAGTTCGATCTTCAGGTGCTGGCGTTCAAGGCCGATATCACGCGCGTATCCACGGTACTGTACGCCCGCGACCTGACCGGGCGGGCCTACCCGGCGAGCGACGTGCCAAGCCTCAGCTTTCATGGGGGCTCGCACCATGCCGAAAACCCGGATCGCATCGCGCAGTACTCCAAGCTAAACCAGTATCATGTCAAGTGCCTGGCGTACTTCATCGACAAACTGCAAAAGACGCCGGATGGCGACGGTACGCTGCTCGATCATTCGCTCGTGCTCTACGGAACCAACATGGGCGACTCCAACCAGCACCTGCATTACGACGTGCCACACATTCTAGTGGGTGGCGCCGGCGGAAGGCTCAAGGGAGGCAGGCACCTGGCGTTACCAACCAAGAGCGTTACTACGGGCAACCTGCTGTTGAGCATCATCGATCTGTACGGCATTCACCAGCAGAGCCTTGGAGACAGCACCGGACCCCTCTCCGGCCTGGTCTAACCGTCATTCGCCGAAGCGCGGGCAAGGAGCAAGGAGCTAGATAAAGATGCGCTGGAAACTGCCGATCGCCCGAGGTACGGCTGCCCTGGCGTTCTCGCTGAGCGCATATGGCGCCGGAACGAGTCCCATGGCCGACGCCGCCATGAGGGGCGACAAAGCGGCGGTTGAAGCGCTGATCCGCGCCAAAGCCGAACCGAACGCGCTTCAGGCCGACGGGGCGACAGCGATCCAATGGGCCGCTTACCGCAACGACCTGGAGTTGGCACAATTGCTGATCGCCGCCGGCGCCAACGTGAACGCCCCCAACCACGACGGCGCCACACCGCTCTCGCTCGCCGCCGAGAACGGCAGCGCGGCCATGATCGAAAAATTGATCGAAGCAGGCGCCGACCCGAACCAACGCCTGGCCAACGGTGAGACTCCCCTCATGATGGCAGCGCGCAATGGCAGCGTGGCCGCCATCAAGGTGCTTGTTGATCACAAAGCGGACGTGAACACCAAGGAGACCCTGCGTGGGACCACGGCGTTGATGTGGGCGGCCGAGCAAGGGCACTCGGATGCGGTCAAGGCTCTCGTCGCCCGCGGCGCCGACCTCGGCGCAGCAACCGAGTGGGATACGAGGAACTCGCGACTGAACATTGCTCCGACGGTTCAGCAGAGAGCACAGTCGGCGCAGGGTGCCGGCGGCCTCGGCGGGTTCGCGAGGGCCCGGACCCGGCGGGCAGCCGCGGGTGGGGCTGCGAGCCCCGACGATTTCGATGATTTTGCGGCCTTCTTCCGCGGTCCTCAGATCAAAGACGGCGGCGGTTTGACGCCCCTGGTCTATGCAGCGCGGGAAGGCTGCCTGGAATGCGCCCGCGCGCTGGTGGAGGCGGGTGCCGATGTCAATCAGGTCACCCACTATGGGTGGACTGCGCTGCTGACGGCAACCCAGAATCGCCACTACCAGCTGGGGAGATATCTGCTCGATCGCGGGGCCGATCCGAACATCGCCAACAAAGGCGGGTGGACGCCGCTGTACCTGACGACTGATAACCGCAATATCGAGGGCGGCGACTATCCGGTGCGGAAGCCGGATATGGATCACCTGGACTACATCAAGCTCCTACTGGACAAAGGCGCCAGCGTAAACACACGGATCTGCGGCGCGCAGTCAAGCGACAAGGAATGCAAAGGCGACACCACGGAAACCCGGACCAACTTCACCATGCAATGGCTGTATGAAGACGGCGCGACCCCGTTCGTCCGCGCCGCACAATCCGGCGACGTCACCCTCATGAAGCTGTTGCTAGCCCAAGGCGCGGATCCTAAGATCGCCACAGCGCACAACGACACGGCGCTGGCCGTGGCGGCAGGAATCGGCTGGGTGGAGGGCGTGACCTTTGAATGGTCGCCGGAAGAGAGTCTGGAAGCGGTCAAGATGTGCCTGGATTTGGGGATCGACCCCAATGTTGCCGACGACCAGGGACGCACCGCGCTGCATGGCGCGGCCCATAAAGGGCGTACCGACGTGATCCAGCTTCTGGTGGACCACGGTGGCAACCTCGAAGCCCATGATTTCGGCAGCCGCGATACGGTCAACGGCGCGATGAAAGGCATGACGTGGATTCCGCTCGACTGGGCGCGCGGCTTGGTGCGTGTGGGAGTCCAGTCGGCGATCGCGCACCCGGAAGCGGAAAAGCTGCTGGTAAAGCTGATGATCCAAAGAGGCCTCAAGGTTCCGCCGCCTCCCACCTCCTCGATCTGCCTCACCAAGGGGATCAACGGCTGCGAGTAGGCGGTGTAGCGGTTCGAGGTTCGGCGGCTTCTCGCTAGCGAATCCCTCGGGAGGGCCGCGGCCGCCTGTCCGCAACCTTGAAGATTCGCCGGTGACCGCGCCCGGTCGATCCGGCACCTGATCGAGCATCACGCCGTGCGGCGCCAGTATCGCAGCCGGTTAGGCCTTCACGCTCGGGCCGCCGGCTATGCCGATCGCCGTCGCTCGACAAGCGGGCGGCCGAAGCCGGAATCGAGTCCGGAGGTGTGTTTGACTGATACGGCAACCGCCGCGGGAAACGCTGCGCCCGTCGCTACTATCCGCACGCCCTCTCCGATGCCGGCCGTCTCGATGGTCTTCACGCTGCGCCAGTTAATCGTGCGGCAGGACGACCAAGCACAAACAGAGCCGCTTCTATGCCCTTGGCGGAACCCGCTTGCCGGCGAGCACCGTGGCGCTCGGGAAGAGCCTCTGGCGGCCGGTGCGCTTGTTACCGTAGTTGTCCTCGAATTCGAAGGTCCCCTCCCTGAGTTCCAGCACGGCCACATCAGCCGTCGCACCCGCTTTCAGCGTGCCCCGGCTGCGGAAGAGGGGAAAGGCGTGGGAGGCGTTGATGGTGGCGCACGCGATCACCTGGTTTATCGACATGCTCAGCATCAGGAACTTCGACATCACGTTCGGAAAGTCGATGACTTGGGCAGTGCGGCCTTCGGGAGTCCAGTCGGTCGAGAACGTGTCTGGCAGGAAACCCGCCATCAGCACGCGTTCGGCCATGTCCCACCGCAAATGGCCGGTGCGCCCATTGCCGAGGTCAAACCGAACGCCGCGTCGGCGGGCGGCCATCACCTCAGGCAGAATGTGGCCGTCATCGTCGATGATGCTGTTGGGCGGTGGCGCGAACATGTGGGTGACAATATCGCCGGGTTTGAGGAGAGCGAGAAGCTTGGCAAGCGGCGACACCGTTTGACCCATATGAATCATCACGGGCAGATGGAAAGCCGAGGCTGCCTCCTGCGCACGCCGGAGCACCTCAAAATCATTCGCGCCGGCGACGTCCCGCGACAGCCGCGCCTTCACCCCGGCGATCATGTCGCGGTTACGCCCGATCGCTTCGCGCGCGGCGCCCACATCAGCGCGGCTCAAGTCCATCGTGTCGCCGTCCGGCAGGATCCCGGCCCGCCCGATATTGATTAGAACCCGGCACGGCTGCGGCGCTGATCTGGCGACCGCAATCGTTTCGCCAATGCGGTCCGCGCCCTGCGACCCCGCATCGATGAGCCCGGTTACGCCGTCGGCGAGGCACAGCCCCGGACCGTCCTTGACTCGTGCCGCGTGGGTGTGGATATCAATCAACCCGGGCACAACCAATTTCCCGCGCGCGTCAATCATGTCGTCGGCATCGGCTGCGACGTTCGCCTCGATTGCGGCGACACGGCCATTTGCGATCGCCACGTCAGCTATCGCATCCAGCTTGCGCGACGGATCGATGACGCGCCCCCCCTTGACGATCAAGTCGTATTTCCCCGCCGCGAGCACGTCCGGAATATGGACCGATGTCGCGGCGCCTGCGGCCGTCCAAACAAACTGTCGCCGGTTCATCACGTTTCAATCCCTCCCGATTTCCAGAGTTTTTCCCAATCGCCGGCCATTGCGAAAATGTGTGGGACTCCCAAGACTTGCTCAGCGCACGTTCTTCTCCAGCCAGGTTTGGAGGTACTTGGCAATGCCGGCGCTGTTCGCTTCAGACATCATCTGATGACCATTGCCCGATAGACCGACGTCTTCAAGTTTCACGAAAGCAGTTTTCACGCCTGCTTGATTCAACCACTTGGCAATGCAATGGGCGTACGGACGGTGATAACTCGCCTCTCCGGACACATTGAGGACCGGAATCCCTTCCAGGTTGACGAGCTTGCGCGCAGGCTCCTTTTGAATCCAGCAGGGGATGAGTCCCGGACCATCCGCACTGTCCTGGCGAACGGTCTCGAGGTCGGACGCTTTCTCGATCGGGGGATCGTAGTGAACCGGAAGATTGGTCAGGCCCCAGACACGCCCCGGACCCCTTGCGCCACGCTCCGCGTTCTCGATGGGCGGTGCCACCGGTTCGACAGCGACAATTCCCTTGACTAGCTTCGACCGAGCATCCGCGACCACCCAGCCGGAAGCCGCGATACCCGAGTTCAGCATCAGAATCACCGGCTGGCCGATCAAATCGAGCAATTGCTCGACGGCCTCCACGGTCCGCTTCTCCTGGTTGGGACCCGTCACGGTCTGGAGCTCGGTCTTGGCGAAATAATCAAACACCGGATCGCCCATTTTGCCCTTATTTGGCGCATTGCTCGGCCACTGCGTATACTTTTTCGCTTGCGGCCAACTGCTCGCCGCGGTCGAGGCGGGACGGCCGCCGCTCCAGACCTCCTCCATCAATGGGCCCGAACGAGGAGGAACCAGGCTACCGTCAAGACCCGGGATAAAGGCGGAGCGGCCCTGCCCCGGATAATCCATCATGTAGACCGTGTAGCCCTGCCTGACGAAGTCGTAGGCCCAACCCGGCCGCCCGTCTGGTGTTTCGATCAGGCTGTAGGCTCCTTGTCCGCCGCCTCCGGTCATCAACACGACCGGGTACGGGTGGCGGATATTCTTTGGCACCCACACCTCGACGTACATCGCGCCGTCCATGGTTTCTTTTCCCGGCTCCCCCAGGTAGTGACCGCCTACATAGAAATGGCCTTGACGCCCGATATCGGCGGTAGAAAATGTCGGGACCCCGGCCGGAGGGCGGGCTCCGGCGCCATAGTGTTCGCCTGCCGACCAGCCGCTCACAACCACTGCGGCCAGCGCTACGAGGCCGCTAGCCGAGGTTCGCACGTTCATGACATCTCCTCCTCTTCATGCCCTATCCACAACCCCGAGGTTCCCAGTCGCAATTTCTTACCCTGCGCGTTCCGGCGATCGATTAGCCGCTCGAGACGGAACGTCGTTCCCCCGTAACGCCGGTCGCGAGGGGCCGAATTCGCCGCCAGTAACAACCGGGATCGTCGTTCATCAAGTGTATCGCAGCGGCTGGGGCGCGAATCTCGGCCGAAACCGGCCTCAGTACGAGTCCCTAAACTGCCGCTCGTGCTAGTGGCTCCGCTGGGCGCCGGTTTGACCCACGATTTTCAGGAACTCGTCATTGGTTCCAACGCGTCCGTGAATGGGCACGTGCCTTGCTACGTCCAGCTTCTGCTTCAGCACATTCTGATACAGCGTCCGCATCCCTGCGGTTGGGGCCGGCGGCAAGCCGTCGACCGTAGGCGAGTAGAGGTCCGCATTGATCAAGATCTTTTCCTTCGGCAGATAAGCCATCAGCATATCGGCACTGTGGTTGCCTTGTGCGTACGACTGATCTTCCAATTCGTAGGCCATATCCTGCACGTGAAAGATCTCCAATATGCGCTCTCCGTCTGTGACAACGTACTTGCCGGCTCCGCCGCCCGGGCCGCCGGCAAAGCTCGCAACCGTCTCAATCGGGGCCGGGCGACGGCTGATCATGTACATCGGGTTGTAGCGGGCCAGCCGGTCCGGCTGTAACTCCCGGGGCGCCGGATAAAACATGATGTCGAGGTAATACTGCTTGTTGGATTCATGCGTAATTACGGTCGTGCCCTGGGAAAGATAGGTCCGAAGGCCGCCGGCATGGTCGAAGTGATGGTGGGTATTGACGACATACCGGATCGGCTTATCGGGGAGCAGCCGATTCGTTTCCTCGATCGCCGCAAGCGACCGCGCTTCGTTCTGGGGCGCCTCCACGACCGCGACGAAGTCCGTGAATTCAACGATCACGCTATTGTGAGTGCCTCCGGCAAGCAGCCAGATGCCGTCGGCTAGTTTTTGGCTCTCGACTTTGACCGGCGCCGCCGTCGCCGTGCGCACCACGCCAGGGACGGGCATCTTGGTCAC
>JAGWQP010000502.1 GCA_028876805.1 Acidobacteriota bacterium
CCCAAGGAAGCAGCGGAATTGGCGATCTGGCTCACGACCAACAAGGAGGCCACGACTCTCTACACGACGAAGCAGTTCCTGTTCCCGGTCCTCAACGACCTTCTCAACAGCCCGGAGTTCGCGAACAAGCCGTTCGAATTCTACGGCGGTCAGCAGGTCAATCAGATCTTCATCGAGTCCGCCAAACACGTTGACCCATCGTTCCAGTGGAGTCCGTTCCAGGACTATGTCAACTCAACGATGGGAGACGAATTGGGCGCGGCAGCGAGCGGCAAGGGAACCCTGGCCGAAGCGTTCGATCGCCTGCAGAACACCTTCGTCCAGTATGCGCAGGACCAAGGGTTCACCGTGAAGACCTGACTCGACCGGGGCCGCGGCTTCTAGCTGCCGCCCAACTCCGCTTCGATCGGACACAACATCGTCGATGAACACTGCTGCAAGCGGTACCGTCGCATCGAGCCCTTCCGATCGCTCGGCGCTCACTCCCTCGCCGCCGGTGCGGCGGGGGCGGGGCTTCGGCATCGCCCTCGTCCCTTATATCTTACTGGCGCCCTTTGCGGCTCTGTTCCTGGCCTTCACCGTCGCGCCGCTGGTATATGCGTTTTATACGAGTGTGTTTCGCGACACCCTTGTCGGCGGTACGCAGTTTGCCGGCTTTGCCAACTATCTTCGCGCCTTCAGCGATCTGAAATTCTGGGGCGGAATCGCGCACCTCGCCCTGTTCGGCGTCGTGCAGGTGCCCATCATGCTGGGCCTAGCGCTTGCGTTTGCTCTCGTTCTCGATCGCGGCAACGTCCACGCCAGGAGCCTCTTCCGCCTGGGGTTCTTCATTCCCTATGCCGTGCCGAGCGTCATTGCCGCGCTCATCTGGGGCTACCTGTACGGGCCAGTCTTCGGCCCCTTCACCCAAGCAGCCAACTGGGCGGGCCTTCCGCCGCCCAACTTCCTTTCCGACGGCGCCATGCTCTTCTCGCTCGCCAACGTCGTCACTTGGGAGTTCACCGGCTACAACATGATCATCTACTACGCGGCCCTAAAGGCGATTCCGCAGGATCTCCAGGAAGCCGCCATCGTCGACGGCGCCAGCCCGTGGCAATATGCGCGTCTGGTACAGCTGCCGCTTCTGTGGCCAGCCATCCTTCTCACTATCATCTTCTCGATCAACGGCTCGCTGCAGCTCTTCAACGAGCCGTTCCTGATGCGCGCTATAGCGCCGCAGGTGATCGGCACATCCTACACGCCCAACATCTACGCTTACTTCCTCGCGGCCGCGAACCAGCAATACAACTATGCTGCCGCCATCTCATTTGTTCTCGGCATCGTCATTGCCTCGGTCGCCTACCTGTTCACCGTCATGACAAACTGGCGCGGAGGCACGGCTACATGAAGATGGCACTCGCCAGCGGGGGCATCGTTGTAGAGCGGAGCAGGCACCTGCGGGCGCGGCGGATGAGCACCCTCCTGCTCGGCCTGTTTCTTGCCTATACGCTCCTTCCGCTCTTCTATCTCGTGGTCGCTTCGACCAAATCCAATCTGGACCTGTTTTCGACCTTTGGCCTCTGGTTCGGATCGGAGTTCGCGCTTGCCGCCAATCTTCATGATCTGTTCGCCTACTCCGATGGGGTGTTTGCACGCTGGATGATGAACACGTTTGTGTACGCGTCGGTCTCGGCCCTCGGCGCTTCGCTGCTGGCCTCAGCGGCCGGTTACGCTTTCGCCAAATTTGCCTTCCGTGGCCGCAACGCTTTCTTCGCCATGATTCTCGGCGCAATCATGATCCCGCAGACGGCGCTTGTGGTGCCGATCTTCCTGCTTTTGGCCCGCCAGGGGCTGACCGACTCCCCGCTTGGAATCATTCTGCCTTCGATGATCTCGCCGATCGGCGTCTATCTGATGCGCGTCTACATCGAGCAGGGCGTCGACGACGCGCTCCTGGACGCGGCGCGAATTGATGGCGCCGGCGAGTTCCGCATCTTCCGCAGCATCGTGTTCCGGCTTATAGCTCCCGGCTTCGTGACCGTTTTCCTGCTTTCGTTCGTCGCAACCTGGAACAACTACTTTCTGCCGCTGATCGTCCTGCGATCCCCAGAGTATTTTCCACTGACCGTGGGTCTGTCGGCCTGGTACCAGCTGGCCAGTGCAGGCGGCGGCGGCGGCAAACTGTTGTTCTCTATCGTTCTCGCCGGAGCGCTCGTCAGCATCGTTCCGGTGATCATTGTCTTTCTCATGCTGCAGCGCTTCTGGCAGGGCGGTCTCGCACTGGGTTCAGTGAAGTAGTCGCGGAGGTTCTCACGTCCATCGATTGGCTGAAGACAGCAACCCACAGATAAGCCCAAAGCTCGAGACGATCCTCTATGGCGCGTCCTACTACCACGAGTACATGCCCTATGAGCGGCTGGTACAGGACACCGCGCTGATGAAGGATGCCGGCATGAGCGTGGTGCGCGTCGGCGAGTCGACCTGGAGCCTTTGGGAGCCCGAGGACGGCGCCTTCGAGCATGCCTGGATGGACCGCGTGGTCGATGCGATGCACCAGGCCGGCATCAAAGTCATCATGAGGACCCCCACCTACTCGATCCCGCCTTCGATGCATCGCAAGCATCCTGAAATCCTTCCCCAGCAAATCCGTGCCCGGATCACGGAAAAATGGCTTCTGAGTTTCTCCGGTCTCCTCTGCACGCTGGAGTGTCATTAGATAGCGGCTGGCAAGCAAATTGGCGATCTCGGTAGCGGAGAACACGGGAGATAGCTCTTACAGGCTACCCGTTCTTGGCAGTAAAATTCACCTGGTAGCTCAGCAGTTTTCAGCAAATCGAGGCAGTCAGTCGTGCTGCGTTTCGC
>JAGWQP010000503.1 GCA_028876805.1 Acidobacteriota bacterium
CTGCTGGCCCTGCTGTTTGGCGCCTCGGTCTACGCGTTCTCGATCATCCTGGCGGTCTTCTTGATCGGGTTGGGCATCGGCAGCGGCGCGGGCTCCTTCCTCTGTCGGATCGTCACGCAGCCACGCCGGGCATTGGGCTGGTGCCAATTGCTCGCGGCCTACGCAATCGCGTGGACTGCATACAACCTCGGAGCGGCGCTTCCCAATTGGCCGATCAACCCGTTGCTCCCACCGAATATCTGGCTCCATTTCGAAATCGACTTCGCACGCGCGGTTTGGGCTTTGCTGCCGGCAACGCTGCTGTGGGGCGCAAGCTTCCCTTTGGCGCTGGCGGCTGCGTCGAACGGGCAGGACAGCGGCAGGCTGACGGGTGGAATTTACGCGGCGAACACGTTCGGCGCCATTATTGGCGCTCTCAGCACGAGCTTACTCCTCATCACCTGGGTGGGATCGCAACACGCGCAGCAAGTGCTGATCGTGCTATCGGTGATAGCTGGCCTGCTGCTGTTGCTTCCAGACAAGCCCCGTTGGCCGGCACTGATGGCTGCGGTCGCCTCCGTGGTCTTCCTCGTCTCCGTGCCACCGGTTGCGAGGCTGCTAATAGCGTATGGGCGCTACGCGGCGACCTGGGTGGGCAAGGGGGAGATCGTCTATGCCGCCGAGGGCAGGAATTCATCGGTGGCCGTGTCGCGTTTCGCAAATGGGGTCCTGACTTTTCATGTCGCGGGAAAGATCCAGGCGTCGAATGTACCACGCGATATGCGGCTGCAGCGCATGCTGGGACATCTGACGACTCTCCCGAACGCACACCCGCGTTCGATCCTGGTGATAGGCTGTGGTGCTGGCATCACGGCGGGGGCCGTGTCGATCGATCCGAGAGTCGAACGCGAGACGATCGTGGAAATCGAGGCGCTGGTGCCAACGGCGGCTGAGGAGTACTTCAGCGAAGCGAATTTCGGGGTGCTGCGCGATCCGAAGGTCCGGCTGCTCATCGACGACGGGCGGCACTATCTGATGACTGCCAAGGAACGGTTCGACGGCATCACCATCGATCCGCTGGATCCGTGGATCAAAGGCGCCGCGAACCTCTATACCCAGGAATTCCTGGAAGCTTTAAAGCAACACCTAAATCCGGGTGGCATCGTCACGATGTACGTCCAGTTGTTTCAGACCGATCTTGATGCGGTCAAGAGTTCTGTGGCCACCTTCCTCGAAGTGTTTCCCAACGGGACCATCTGGGGTAATCCGTACCAGGGGAAGGGCCACGACATGATCCTGCTCGGCCAGGTAGAGCCGCTGCGGATTGATCTCGACGAGATGGAGGAGCGTATCGGCTATCGCGGCGGCAACCGCAGGGTCGCGTCATCGCTGGCCGAGGTTGGCATCAACTCACCGGTCGATCTGTTTCGAACGTACGCGGGCCAGAAATCCGACCTGGCAGAGTGGCTGAGCGCCGCCGCAATCAATCATGACTCGAACCTCCGGATGCAATACTTGGCCGGGCTCGGTCTAGATCTTGACGATGCTGCCTCCATCTACGCCGGTATCCTGGCATACCGCCGGTTTCCCGCGGATCTGTTCGTCAGCTCCGAGGGGCGTGTGAACTCCTTGAAGCAAGCGATGCACCGTCAACCGTGACGCCGCTATCAGGGCTCCTTGGGAGCATTGATGGGCATTTTCTTGAGGTCGAGTGTTCGGTTGTACCACGTCCAGTCGCTTACCTGTTGACTCTTCACGATGGCGGCGAGGACGGGTCCGTGGAGATCGATTTCCGCCTTGTCGCGGGCTTTCGCTACCCCGGAGTCGAACCTTAAATCCTATTGCGCCAATACGGGTGTGATGGCCCCTGTCAAGACGACTAAGATCAACGTTGTCACGGTGTCCTTTCGTCGTCGTGGACTGAGATCCGGACCCGCTCAGAACTGTATTCGCGGGCAGACCCAGCCAGGGTCGCAAACGCCTGATCAACGGACAAGGCTTCCACTCGCACGGTCGCAGGTCTCCGGCCAACCCTCCTGACAAGCCAGGGAATACAAAGCGGACGGTCTGCGATCGCGGATGTCGCCTTTGGCACCCCTCAAAACGATCGGATAATCGCTGAGGGTTGGAGGCGCATTGGCAAAGTTTTCGCCGCCCCTGCTCAGGATAATGAGATTTCTGCAGGCTGTTTGAAACCCGAGCGTACATCCGCTCTGGAGAGGGGCCGTGGCTCCGGCGGGATCCAGGCGGCGGAAATCCTCGCCCGAGCGCGCCAGGGCGATGTGCATCAGGCCGGCCTGGTTGCATGCCCAGCCCGAACCCTGGTTGCAATAACCCAACTCCAGATCCGCCAGGTAGGGGCAGGCATACGCGCGGCCGTCCTGGCAGGCTTTACGCCAGAACGGCAGCCACTGGCCGGGATGGCGATCGCCCACACCTTGGGCGGCGCTCATACCGGCAAACACTACCGTCCAGAGGGAGATGTATGAGAGGTTCCGCACGCGCGGTGCCAGCGTTTGTCCGAGCGCCGCCGCGTCGAGGACGCGCATCCAGCGAGACCGTGCGAGCCGGTCCAATGCCTGAATCGACAGGTTCAGAATTGGCACCGGGAGAAGCTTGTCGTAGAAAGTCGGCATTCCCATGCTTCCCAGCAGTTGATAAAAGGCGACCGTGCTCAATCCATACAGCGCACCGTAGAGGATGCGGCCCAGTTCTGTGCGCGGCGAAGTCGACGGATCGCAGAACAACAGATGCATGCCCAGGAAGACGGAAATCGGAATAAACGAATCATAGAAAAAGTAGATGCCGGTGACGGCGTGATAGGCCAGCCCGAAGGCATAGGTCGCAATCACCGCGGACATCGTCATCGAAGTCACCCCGAACAGGAATTGGCCCGGTAGGCCGATCAGGAACAGCATGAGGTACATCTGCGGCGGATAGAACTGGGTGCTGGCGATATTCTGACCCCATGTAAGGTTGCTCGAGCCAGTCGCGAGCAGAGCCAGCGAAAACACCGCCAGGGGAAACGACGATGGATTGAAGATGTGGACCCGGCGGCCGCCTTTGTTCCAGCGGATGAGGTCTTTGGCCGCGAGCCCGAGCGCAACCATAATGAACTGCAGGTAGAACCAGTCCGGCTTGAACCAGAGGAACAGGTTAATGCTGAAGACGACCGGGCACTGGGAGAAACCGAGCGTGAAGACATCGCGCCTGGACCAGCCGAGCAGCATGTCGAAGGCATACGCGAAGAGGAGCTGGGCGAGGATAAGGTGGGCCGAGGCGTAGACTTGAGGCCAATACCAGCCCCAATAGAGCAGTACCGAACCCTGGACGCAGGCTTGCAGGTAATGCTGTTTCCGCAAAACGACCTCCAGCTGAAGCGGCCGGTTGGTGCGACGTGTCCAAAGCAGCAGCGCCAGGATCCATGCTCCGAGGAGCGCCGCAGCGCCGAAGAAGGCAGCAAGGAGCCTCGGGTTCTGGCGAACCGAAGGGAGTAAAACGAGGGCGGCGAGGCCGCACGTGAACGCAAACGGCAGCGACAGCATCGCTAACACAGAATGCTCGAGGGTTGCAAAAGCTCTGGTCCGTGTTTCTGGCCCAAATAAGGATCTTATCCGATTGCTAGAGAAAGCGTCGACGCGGCAGGCGGGTTTCGGCAAGGCATCCGTAGCACATTTCGCACGTGCCTCAACGACGCACATCCGAGATGGCATCATGCAGCGGCGAGGACAACTCCGTTTGTCTTTGACGAATACCTATCAGCAATGGCCGGTATTGACCGGATCGACATTATTCGGATCCACCGGGATGTAATGGCGGAGGCCTTGTGCCTCCTCCCCGACCCATAAATTGGCTCCGATGATCAGCATGCCCGGCAGGCGTGTCCGGAGCGAAAATGTTCCCAGCCGGGATCCCGGCCTCGGCCACCGAGTCCGCTGCAACCTGAGCGCTGGCGGGGGCGGCTGCCGACAACGCGGTCACAATCCTAATTGCTGCTCTGTTCAACTTCATCAAGATCCTCATTTCTGAAGGTCGATTAGGCCCTTCTCACCTGTGAGACCGGCATTTCGGCGGAGTGGAACAGATTGTTTCTTGATTTTTTCCGAGTTGGCAAATGAACTGCGGTTATAGCTGTCAGAAGCATCGTACTCCCGATCGGTTTCTAGGCGTTTTCCCAGAACTTATCCCATACCAGTGTTGTGGACGATTTTTCCGTCAACGATGGTCAGCGCGGAGCGAACCTTCTTGATTTCGGCGTC
>JAGWQP010000504.1 GCA_028876805.1 Acidobacteriota bacterium
GATCGAATAGTTCCGAATGTGACCGATGTGCAGCGTGCCGCTGGGGTAGGGCAGCATCTCGAGCACGTAGAACTTGGGCTTGGCGGAATTTTCTTCGGCCTTGTAGAAGCCGGCGTTTTGCCAACTCTTGTGCCACTTGAGCTCGATCTGGTTATGGTCGTACGGCTTTTCCGGCATATCCCTGAAATTTTTGGGCTGAGCTTTTATCGTAGCGCGAGCGATTTGAGAGTGTCGAGGTTGCGCCGATCGTCGCCCGGAGCATCCACGGGCGTTTCCAGGATGAAGGGCTTCTGGCGCAGCCGGGGGTGCTGGAGCAGGCGCTCGAAACCACGCGCGCCGATATGGCCGCGGCCGATATGGGCGTGGCGGTCGAGCCGGGAGCCTAGCACGCCTTTGGAATCGTTCGCGTGTATCAGGCGAACGTGCGCCAGCCCCAGCGTTTCCTCGGCATGCCGCAAGGTGGCGCGCAACCCCCCAGCCGTGGCAATGTTGAATCCGGAAGCGAACAGATGGCAGGTGTCCAGGCAGTAGCCGATGGGCACCGCCGTGTGCCTGCGGGCCAGCTCGTGAATCGCTCTCAACTCTTCGAAGCGGCCTCCAATGTGCGATCCGGCCCCGGCTGCATTCTCGAGCAGGACCGTCAGGTGGCGGGCGCGGAAACCTTGCGCCGCTTCGGTGAGGCCGAGAACGAAGGCAGCAATCCCTTCTTCCACCGAATGGCCCCGGTAACTGCCAGGGTGAATCACTACATATTCGGCGCCGATCGCGGCAGCGCGCTCGAGCTCGCCCCGGAAGCCGTCGATCGACCTACGACGGATGGCAGGATCCAACGAAGCCAGGTTGATCAAATAATTCACATGGATTGCCAGCGGCTTCAAATCGAACCGCTCGCGCACCGCGCGCATTCGCCTGACCTCGACGACATCGGGCAGCCGGGCACGCCACATGCGCGGGCTCGCTGAAAAGATTTGAAAAGTGTTTGCTCCGAGCTCAGCCGCCTTCAGCGCGGCCTTTTCGAGCGAGCCAGCAATCGAGGTATGGATGCCGAGACGCAGAACGCCATCCTACCACCAAAGCCCTTCAGGGGCACGACACAGACAAGCCTGTTTGCGCCGGCACCAGCGACCGTAGTTCCAACCGAGCCCTATCGAACACTTTCAGCAGCGCGGCTACCTCCACGCTCGCCAGCCCGAACCGGTACAAAGTCAGCCGGCAATGCACCCAGACCATGCACCACACAAAAGCCCACCGGCTGCGGACTAAAGCCGCCGCCAGATCCGGACGATCATACCGGGACTGGACCATGACGATTTTCAGCGCCAAGCTGATCCGCTGGAAATCCGAGTTGAGGCAACGGAGGTAACTCCGAAAGGCGCGGCATCGCTCGCGCCGCAGTTTCGCCGCCATTTGCCGAGTGAAACCGGGCTGCGCACGCAGCAGACGGATGTCGTCGTTTTCGAGCAGACGCATCATCGGCTGGTAGCCATCCACGGACAACTCATCAATCCATTCCGCGGTCACCGGCAGACGGGCTCTCACCCGGAACAGGCGGCAGTAAATCGCGAACATCGCGACCGCAAAACCCGCAAGGACGCTGAGCGCGACGACCAGCTCCATCAACGTTGCTCCCCTTCTGATACAGAGTAAATGGAGTGCGTCGCCGGAGCAAGGCGATTTTCGCAGGAATCCCCCTGATGCGTACCATAAGGGATGTCCCCATCGACAGGAAGCCCCGGTTCAGTCAAGCTGGTTGCGCGAGGTCAAGCGTTTTGTCCGCATCGCGCTTGACGTGCCGGTGGGAGTTCCTGAAATCTGAAGATCTTTTAATCAGAGTGCCAGCCTGGGAGCGTCTCCACGGTTCCAATACCACGCTCGTTGGCAGATCACCTACTCCACTTAGTTTTCAAGGGGTCATCGTACGCGTCCGGTGGCCGCGCGGCCCCCGAGGAGCACGACGCGTTCCTCATGGTGCGCCACGGCGCGCGCGCCGGAGTTCGTCCCTTCACCTTCCTCAGAAGACCGCGCTACAATGATCGAATCTTGCCGCCGGAGAAATTTGCACTTCGAAACCATCTCAACCCCCTCGGCGTGACAAGCGGAGCACTGGCATGAAGCAACTGGGAATCTACGTGGTTAGCCTGGCGTTGCTGGCACCGATGGGTTGGACGGCTGACTCCGACGCCCTGCGCGGATACTCACCAACCTCAGCCCGGAGCGAGCAGGACTGGGAAGCCAAGTTCCGCGCTCTTCCGGACCCAGCGAATCTGCGGGCATTTATGCAACGTCTGAGTGCCCACCCACATCACGTTGGTTCGGCGTACGACCGGGACAATGCCGAGTGGATCCTTTCGAAATTCAAAGAGTGGGGACTGGACGCCAAGATCGAAACCTACGACGTATTGTTCCCCACCCCAAAAGAAAGGGCCCTCGAACTGGTCGCCCCGCAACGCTTCACGGCCAAGCTGGCAGAGCCCACGGTTTCCACCGACCCCACTTCCTCCCAGCACAACGATCAACTACCCAGCTACAACGCCTATTCCATCGATGGCGACCTGACTGCGCCGTTGGTTTACGTCAACTTCGGCGTACCGGACGACTACGAAATGCTGGACCGGTTGGGTGTCTCGGTGAAGGGTGCTATCGTCATCGCGCGGTATGGAGGCTCTTGGAGAGGCATCAAGCCCAAGGTCGCCGCTGAGCACGGAGCCGTAGGCTGTTTGATCTACTCGGACCCCCACGAGGACGGTTATTTCCGCGGCCCGGATTTTCCCGCTGGTCCGTATCGGCCCAAAGACGGCGTGCAACGTGGCAGCGTGATGGACATGCCAGTGCGCGCGGGTGACCCGCTCACGCCCAATGTGGGCGCCACCAAGGACGCGCGCCGCCTGCCGCTCAACGAAGTGGAAACGCTCACCAAAATTCCCGTACTGCCGATTTCGTATTCCGATGCGGAGCCGCTGCTGGCGGCCATAGGCGGACCAGTGGCCCCGGCCGCCTGGCGGGGCTCCCTACCTCTGACCTATCACGTCGGCCCAGGCCCGGCACGTGTCCATCTGAGAGTCAACTTCAATTGGGACTCCAAGACCCTGTATGACGTAATCGCTCGCATTCCCGGCGCGGCCGCCCCGGACGAGTGGATCATCCGCGGAAACCATCACGACGCCTGGGTGAATGGCGCCGATGATCCGGTTTCAAGCGCCGTGGCCGTGCTCGAAGAAGCGCGAGGCTTGGCGGCCTTGGTGGGCCAAGGCTGGAGACCGAAGCGCACCATACTGTACTGCCTCTGGGACGGTGAGGAGGAAGGCCTGCTCGGCTCCACCGAATGGGCCGAAGACCACGACGCCGAACTGCGACAGAAGGCGGCACTCTACCTCAACTCGGACGGCAACGGTCGCGGATTCCTTCAGGTCGAGGGGTCGCACACGCTCGAAAACTTTATTAATGGCGTGGCCCGCGATATCCAAGATCCGGAATCGAAGCTCACCGTGTGGAAGCGGCTGCAGTTCTCCCGCATCGCCAACCAGGCCGAGACTGCGCCCCCCGCTGACCGCCTGGAACTCCGCCAGCGGGCCGACCTGCGTATCGGTGCTTTGGGCTCGGGTTCGGACTATTCGCCGTTTATTGATCACCTGGGCGTGGCCTCCCTGAACGTCAATTTTGGCGGAGAGGACTTTTCCGGTGGCATCTACCACTCGATCTACGACGACTTCTACTGGTATACGCACTTTGCCGACACGGATTTCCAGTATGGCCGCGCATTAGCCCAAATGGGTGGCACCGCCGTGATGCGCTTCGCCGATGCCGACGTTCTGCCGTATGACTTCGATGACTTCAGCGATACCATCCGCCGTTACATCGACGAACTGAAAAAGCTGGCGGACGACGAGCGCACCCAGATCGCCGAGCGCAATCGCCGTCTCGACGAAGGACTCTATCAAGCGATTGAAGATCCCCGTGAAAAGATGCTGCCGCCTTCCCGGGAGACCTTGCCGCCCTTTCTCAATTTCGCGCCCCTCGACAACGGCTGGACAGCCCTTCGGCGTGCCGCCGAGCAATATGACCAGGCGCTCGCCAAAGCCGCGGCGAATGGAGGTCAGGGGCTCGCTCGCGGTGGGTTACTTGATGCC
>JAGWQP010000505.1 GCA_028876805.1 Acidobacteriota bacterium
CTCCCAATGCGCCCCACACCTGGATGGGGTTTTCCACCGGCAAATGGGAAGGAGGCGGGCTGACCGTTTACACTACTCACCTCAAGCAGGGCGAGCTGAGGCGCAACGGCCTGCCTGAGAGCGATCAAGCGGCGCTGACCGAGCACTTTATCCGGCACGGCGACTACATGACGCACGTGAGCATCGTGAATGATCCGGTGTATCTGACAGAGCCATTCGTCAGAACTCAAATCTTCCGATTGGTCCTTTCCGAGGGCCTGAATTGGCTCTATCCCTGCGAATCGGTCGTGGAGATCGCGAACCGCCCACCGGGAAAGGTGCCCCACTACTTACCGGGTGAGAATCCATTCGTCAGCGAGTTTGCAGACAAACACCATATCCCGGTCGGTGCGGCGCTTGGAGGAGCGGAAACTATGTACCCCGAATTCCAGTTGAAACTCAAAAAGGCTGCGGTTGCAACAATCACTCCAAGAAACACCGCAGCGGCCAACAAATAAAGTCCGCCAGAACCCTGGCGATAAATTACCAGCGTTGGCGCCCGGGGCATAGTTCTTTCCGTGTCAACGGCAACGCCCCCTTTTCTTTCGGAAGCACCTCTTGAGCGAATCAATGCGTCGACGAGTTCGGATTCAAAAGGACCGACTGCACAGCCGGCGGCAAATCGTCCAGAAGCGCTGTGAATACGGCATTAGTCCAGCCGAAACCGACTTCGTTAGAACGGTAACCATATCGGATCTCATTTCCGATCGCCGTATCGCGGTGGACCACATCGTACTTCTCTGCGATGATGCCGTGCCGGCGGTACTGATCGAGCACCAAGGATAGAAATTCGACGGAAATCCGCTGGGCCTCTGCCTTGTACCCGTAGCGCCGCAATCCATGAACGGCAATCCATTCGAGCGGCGCCCACCCGAATGGGCTGTCCCACTGGTTGCCGCTTTCGTACGTGCTCGTGCGGAGTCCGCCCGGGCTCTCAAATCTCGGGAGGCTACGCGCGATTCGGGCGGCCTGCGCCGGGGTGGCGATCCCGGCCCACAGAGGATAGAAGGTGGTGAGGAAAGGGTAACGCCGAACGTGCCCACCGATGAAGTTGTAGTCATAATACAGGCCGTCCCGGCCGTCCCACATCAGCCGGTTGATTCGAGCCTTGCGGTCCTCTGCGCGTTTCCTCCAGGTCTGGGCGTCGGCAGGCCGAGCAAGAATTTCCATGAGCTCGGCCGCCTGGCTCTCCATTAGAAAGAGTAGGGTGTTCAGGCACACCGGATTGTAATGAATCACGTCGATACTGAACGGGCCAAACCGGTTGGAGGGGTCGAAGCCGGATTCGCGCATCGAGCGATCGCCTTTGTAGAACAGCGCCGTCAGTTGGTTGGTGTCGCGATTGTAATACTGGCTGACATCGTAGGAACTGATACGGTGGCTCCGGAAGTATTGGCGAACGAGATCGTAATGCGTTTCACCCTGTGCATCGCGTTCACCGGCCAGGACCTCCGGAGCGGGTCCTTCTCCCCGGTCGAAATAGCGGCTCAACTGGGTCTTTGCGGTGAGATGCGGATCGCCGGTCCAATAACGGTAGGTTGCCTCGACCGCCGGCACGGCGCCGGCGAGCCACTCGCGGTCATGGGTATGCCCGTACACGGCCAGCAACATTTGAGTCAGGAACGGAGGTTGGGAACGGGTGAGGTAGTAGGTGCGGTTGGCGTTCAGGATCTTGCCGTATTGGCGGATCTCGTAGAGAAAGTTATCCGCCATGTCCTTGGCAAGTGCGATTTGCCCATCGCGAAGGAGACCCATTTGGATGAAGAAGCTGTCCCAGCCATACATCTCATTGAAGCGGCCGCCTGGCACGATGTACGGCCTGGGGAGGTACAGCAGCCCCGGAGGCGCGGCGGCCGGGTCCGGTGGAAGCGGACGAAGTTCGATCCTCCCGTAATCGACCGGCTGCATTTCCCGGCGCAACGTTGCTTCGATTTGTTTCAAGTCCGCCGTCCGCGAGACGAACACCGGCCAGCGGCCTTCGCCTGGGGGCGGGAACTTGGGATCTCTGCCGGCTGTCGCGAGGTCGCGGTTCGAGCGTGTCAGCACGCTCCAGGTCTCGCGGATATAGTCGAGAATCGAGCGAGACTCCGGTCGGGGCCTGGGTTGCGGCCAGGCTGCGACAGCCACCAGAGATGCCAACGAGCATACCGCCACGCATGCGCGCAAGCGCTTGTTTGCCGGTTCGCGGAAGTGTCTCGGATCGCGTCCCAGGTCAGCCTCCTGCGAATGGGTGCAGATCTGCTACCAAACTGAGTTAACGACCGGCTGGGACCGGTTCCCCAACGCACAGGCCAGGTAGCTCTGCCGGTTGTCCGCCCAGCGTGCGCGGACCATCGGTTCGGCGAATCCCAAGGCTGCCGCCTTGGCGCCCAAGAAAATTTGCGAGCAACACGTCACTCCCCGCCGCCAACCGCAACACCACATCACGGCTGGCAGGCAGGGTAATGTCCAGGGCCACGGACCGCTTTGCTCGGTTCACAGCAACCCGCGGCCTACGATGTGGCCCACTGCGGCTGTTGTCTTCGCTGCCGGTGGGATTCTCGACCGTGATGAGGTCGGCTCCGAGATCGGCCAGAATCGTGCTAGGGGTCCCTCCGGGCACGATGGTGCTCAAGTCCAGCACCTGGCTACCGCCCAGTCGAGTGTTCATTTCGTTGCTCAAACGGCCATTATATTCGTTCGGCCGGGAAGTCCGGCCGGCACCGTCAGGGTTCAAGTGGGAGCCCCAAACACGACGTCTCGCGCCGAGACCTAAACCCGCGATTAGGGAAGCCGTGCCTCTTCTTCCCGCGTAAACCGGATGCCCGGATCAGGTGCAACTATGACGCCCGTTCGCATCTTCAGCGTAGTTCCTTGCTTGCTACGCCTCGCTGCGGGAGTCGACAGTACACAAACCGGTACCAACGCTGGTAGCCTTGAATCGGGCTCAAATGGAAACCGCAGCCAGTGATGAGGCCTCTCTGGCTCAACTCGAACGCGCGCCGAATTCGCGTTGACCGAGCGTCGGTTTGTGATCGCTCGAGGTCTGGGTAGCCTGGCCCGGCGATCATCTGAGATCGACCAGCCATCTGGATATCCTGCTCGTGGGGTTGGGCTGCTTGATCTCAATACCTGAATGTCGCCGTCTGGCAGCAGGAGTCGTTATACTGACATGACTTTTGAGGGACTTCTCCTTGGCCTGCCAAAGAGGCCTGATGGCGGCCCCTTTACCGTGCAGATGCGCTTGGCGTGGCAGCTCAGATTTGGCGCATCGGTGTGGGCGGGTTCCGCTTTTTATTTGTACCAACGTTGCCAAGAATAGTCTTGACGATCGCGGCATTACCGGCCAGTACTCCGGCGACGACCGCGAGATGCGTCCGAAACAGGAGATCCTGTTCGGCGTCGGGAGTTGCCGGCCGATCGAGGTGCCGGGACTGGAGCCTTCGATCTTTCCCAGGGTAAAGATTACTCGGGAGCGCCGACGGCTTGCCGCGGCGCTGGATTGCGTCCATACCATCCCCCTTCGCATAATGTTGCATTCGCTCAACGCGCCGCGTATTTTCAAGGATGGTACGGGGATGGCCGGGGCACGGGAGGGTGCGCGGCATCGGGCAGACTGGCTTTCACGGA
>JAGWQP010000506.1 GCA_028876805.1 Acidobacteriota bacterium
GAGCAGACGGGCATCCAAGGGGCTCTCGGGGGTCGTGAAGCCGCGGCACCCTTCAAACCGTGGCGCCGGTCGAAGCGATCCGACGGCATCGGCGCGCCAGAAACGCCGGGCGCTTCGAGCAGGCGGTTCGAGCTCCGCTGGCCTGAATTCGGTTCGGTTCGCCAGTCTTCGAGAGACAGGGCCGCCGCCCATGACCGTTCGGACTCGCTCGCGGCGATCTGCGGGATCGCCAGGCCGAGATCCAGCGTTTTCCGAGTGCCCGCTAGAGCCGCCGGCCTTCAAGATGCCGGCGCCATCGGCGCACTCGGGGCCAAGTCGCGGCCCGGCTCCAGAGCGTCGGCGTCCCATAAGACATATCGAAGGGTTGGATCATTTGGTTTTACCCGCAACCCCGGGCCGGTCATGATCATCCGATACGCTATGCCGGACGGCGACCATCGCAATTCGGTAGACTTGGACATTCGACTATGCCAGCGAGCCAGTTGCTCTTCGGCGAACTCCACCGGGCACGGCAACTCTCCGACGAGCTGTTCCGGGTGGTCGACCCCGATTCGATGTATGAGCGTCCCATCCCGGAACGCCACCGCATTCTCTTCTACCTAGGTCACCTGGAGGCCTTCGACTGGAACCTGCTGGCGCGCCGCACCCTCGAGTTGCCCGCGTTCCAACCCGCCTTCGACCGCCTTTTCGCCTTCGGGATTGATCCGGCGGCTGGAGACCTGCCCGACGATCAACCGTCCGATTGGCCAAAGGTTGCGGAAGTCGAGCGCTACAACCAGCGCACGCGCGAACGCATTGACGCGGTGCTGCCACAAGTTCCCGAGCTGTTTCTAGAAGCCGCGATCGAGCATCGTCTCATGCACGCCGAGACGCTGGCCTACATCCTTCATCAGCTTCCGTACGAACGCAAGAGCCCGCAGCCCGCGACGGCCGCTCGGGCGTGTCCGGTTCCGGAACCCTCGATGATCGAGATCCCCGCCGGCCCGGCCCAACTCGGTCTGAAGCCGGGTGAGCGTTTCGGATGGGACAACGAGTATGAGGCTCACACCCTAGACGTGCCCGCGTTTGCCATAGCCAAGTATAAGATCACCAACAGAGACTACCTGCAGTATGTGCGCGCCGGCGGCTCGGCGCCCTTCTTCTGGATCGAACGCGGAGGGGTGTGGTTCTATCGTGGCATGTTCGCCGAGATGAGCTTGCCGCTCGATTGGCCGGTCTACGTGACGCACCGTCAAGCCGAGCAATATGCGCGATGGCGCGGGCTCGAGCTGCCGTCGGAAGCACAATTCGAGCGCGCGGTGTGCGGCCAAGCGCCTTCGGGTAACTCCGACTTCCGGCATTGGGATCCGGTTGCAGTGACGGCCGATGACCGCCCCGGCGATTCCGGCCTGCGGCCCGCGCAAATGAGGGGCAACGGTTGGGAGTGGACTTCCACCGTGTTTGCGCCGTTTCCAGGCTTTCGGCCGTTTCCCTTCTACACCAATTATTCGGCGCCCTTTTTCGACGGGCAGCACTACGTGCTCAAGGGCGGCTCGCCGCGCACCGCCATGCGGCTGCTGCGGCTCACATTTCGGAATTGGTTCCGGCCATCTTATCCCTACGTGTACGCTACGTTCCGGCTGGTGGCTTCGTGATGATCGCGCCGGCGCTCGACAGCGAGTTCGCTCGCGACGTGTGGGCGGGGCTGGGACGCGATGGCCAGAAGACTCTGCCTTGCCGTTATCTTTACGATTCGGTGGGGTCGGCGTTGTTTGAAGCCATTACCAATCTGCCCGAGTACGGCTTGACACGCGCCGACGCGCGCATCCTCCACAAGCACGCGGGCACGTTGCTCGACCGGCTGCCCGGCCCCCTGCTGGTCGCGGAGCTGGGCAGCGGAACCGGCGCCAAGACCAGCGCCATTCTACAGCGGCTGAGGTTGCGCCAAGCGGTGACTTACTATCCGATTGACGTCTCTGGGGCAGCCCTGGCATCGTGCGCTCAATGTCTCGGCCCGCTCGCCGAAGTCGTTCCCGTCGAAAGCAGCTATCTCGAGGGATTGCGCGTGGTGGCCGCGCGCCGCGCGCCGGGCGAGACGCTGCTGGTGTTGTTCCTTGGCAGCACGATCGGCAATTTTGAGCCGGCCGCAGCCCTCGATTTCTTGGGTTCGGTACGCCTATGCCTTATGAACGGCGATGCGGTCCTGCTGGGTACCGATCTGGTGAAACCGGTGGAACAGCTGCTGGCCGCCTACGACGATCCCGCCGGCGTCACTGCGGCCTTCAACCTGAACCTGCTCGGCCGGGTCAACCGCGAGCTCGGCGGCGATTTCAACCTCCGACGATTCACCCACCTGGCCCGCTACCGGCAACACGAGCAGCGCATCGAAATGTACCTGCGCTCGCGTGTCCCCCAGTGCGTCCGGATCCCCGCGGCCGGTTTGACCCTGGGGTTTGCGGCCGGAGAAACCATCTGGACCGAGTCCAGTTACAAGTTTCGTCCGGATCAGATTTCCGGAAAGGCCGCGGCCGCGGGCTTCCGCCTGGTCGATCAGTGGATCGACGCCGAGTGGCCGTTTGCGGAAAATCTGCTGGTGGCCATCTAAGATTAGGACTTGAAGATCTGATATACTGATCGACGGAGGAAGCCTATGGCCACGCTCGAACAGATCCGGGACTTCTTGAGCCTGAAGCGCATTGCTGTGGTGGGTGTGTCGCGCAACCCGAAGGATTTTACGCGTAGCCTGTTTCGGGAATTCGTGCGGCGGGGTTATGACGTTGTGCCGGTAAATCCCGGAGTGTGCCAGCTGGAAGGCCGTCCCTGCTACGCGCGTCTTTCCGACGTCGATCCACCGGTCGAGGCCGCTTTGCTGCTGACGGCACCTGCGGTGACCGATTCGGTTGTCCGCGATTGCGCCGATGCCGGTGTGCCTCGTGTCTGGATGTATCGCGGCGCGGGCGCGGGCGCGGTGAGCCGCCAGGCCGTCTGCTTTTGCGAATCGCGGGGCATGAGTGTAGTGGCCGGCGAATGCCCCTTCATGTTCTTTCGCGATGTAGGCCTTCCGCACCAATGGCACGCGAAGATTCGCCGGTGGAGGGGGCGCTATCCCCGTTGACTAATCGAGATCGATGTCCCGTTTCGGAGGCGTAAGGTCCGGGTTCTCTTTGGCCCGCTTGAACAGTTCATCGAACTTTTTTTCGAGTACTCTCCCGTGTGACTTCTCGGCCTCGAATTGCTTTTGAAAAATCTCCTCCCGGCGCGCCCCCGCACCCTTCAACTTGGCCACTTCGGCGGCCAGATCTTCGATGGGGGGCGGCTTCGCCGGAACCGTGTGGGCAATCACCGCGCGCGTTTCCGGATCGATCTTCAGGATTGCCTGGCAGCAAGGACACTCCACATCGAACATCGCCATAAATCCATCGTAATCGAGATTGCCGGTCCGCGTCGCCTGGCCGCCACCCCTACTCGTGCTTGTCGAGTTCGAGCGTGATCGTCCCGATGGTGATCGGCATCCGGACGCGGACCTGGATGGGCAACCTCCGGCCGTCGTCGGACAGCCAAACATTCAGGTGCGCGGACCGGTGGAACAACACATTGTTGAACAGATAGATCTCATAACGGATGGTCTTGTAGGTGCCCGCCGCGGTCCGGACGTCCTCGCGCTGTTGCGCCTCGATCTTGGCCATCACGCTTTTCTTGCCGTCGCTGACCGGAGCCTCGGTCGTCTGGCCCGGCTCGAGGTTCAAGGTGCGCAGCAGATAAAAGCCGCCGATCAAGTCATGCACGCACTCGGGAATGTCGGCTTCCTGGGCGAGAACCACCGCGTTGTTGGCCAGATCGCGTTCCAGGTAGTCGGCTTTGCGCCGCTCGGCATCGAAGCTGATTCGGGTCTCGCGGTGGCGTTTTCCTTCGCGTGCCGTCAAAAGCGAAGACTGCGCGCAAAGCCCGGAATTGAGGTTCACGCTGTAGTCGTCCTCCACGCGGAACAGCTTCGAGACGAACCCGACCGACTCCACGTGTAAATTCACTCGGCCGCCGGAGTGCGCTGGAGGCTCGGCGGCATTCCATTCGAGACGGGCCTTGCCGGCGGTGATCAGGCGCCATTCGATGTGGTACGAGAGAGTCTCCTTGGAAGGAAGGCTATGGCTCTCTGAGCAGGCCATCGGCGCCCATACCAGGAACCACCACAGCCACCGGGGCATCTAACGGTCAGTGTCGCAAATGCGCTAAAGAGGCGGCAAGAGTGGTCCGGGGGGCTTCCGCTCAAAAGCCCTCCGGTGTGATCCAGAAGCTCTCGCGCCATTGGCCGGCTGGCGGAATGGTCTCCAGATCCGGGCCGACGCCGGTGTGCGCCAGGTTAAACGCATTGGTCAAGGCAGCCATCGGCTCCAAGCAGATGTAGTCGCGGCCCTCTGGTCGGTAGACCACCGCCACGCTGTACTTTGGCCCGTAGGTGACGGTAATCTTCTCGGTCTTTCCGGCGACCCAAAACCGGGCAACTCCGTCCTCCCGGATTAGGCTGCCCAAGACGTCGTCGAGCGAGCGCGCGCCGACGAGATGCGGGTCAGCGAAAGGCGAGGGCACCCGGGCGCCCGTCGGCACCAGAAATTTGTCGAGCAGCCAGCGATCGCGCGCGGCCAGATGCACCCGCCACTCGTTCGACGGCACATCGTGGAGTTGGAAATAAGGATGATAGCCGATGGCCACCGGCAGAGGTTCGGTTGCGTAGTTGTCGAGCGTCGTCTCCACCTGGAGGGCGCCATCGCCCAGGCGGTAGGTCATACTGAGGTCGTGCGCGAACGGGAATTGTGCCATCAGCTCCGGGTGACGCCAGAATTCCAGCCGGCTGGTGGCGTAGGCGCAGCGATTGTCAGCGCCGGAGGAAATCAATCTCCAGGCCGAAGAGAAGAGCACAAGCCCGTGGATCGGCTTTTGGTTGCCATCGCGCCGCAGATTCCCGAGCGCCGGGTTCAGCTGGAACTGGCGTCCGTTGACCCAATAGGCGTCGCCATCGATCCGGTTGGCCCACGGCGCGAGCAACGGAATGCCGCACAATGCGGGGGCCGCCTGGAGTGCCTCCGGGTCGGGAAACGGAAACCAGAGCACATTTTTCCCGTTGACTGTAAAGGCATACGCCATGTTGCCAACCGGTGGCGCCACGAGCACCTCCATCCGCCGCGCGGCGTCGGTCAGCCGAACGACCGGGACCCCGCCCGATCGCTCGCGGGTGGCGGAAAAGGGGGTGCCGCTACTCTCCATATTCCACCTCGACGAGAAACAGGCCTTTGGCGGGTGCGGTAGGGCCGCTCTTCGGGGGAAGCGTCTCGAGCTCCGCCAGGTTGCCCTTGCCGGCCTCGAGCAGGGTACCGACCAGATTTCGTACCATGTGCTTGAGAAAGCCGCTGCCGCGCACGCGGTAGATCAGGCGTCCGGGCTCGCGTTCGAGGACCGAGGAGAAAATGGTCCGCACTTTTGATTTTCCTGCCGTGTCGCTTTCATCGGCGGCCGCGAATGCGGAAAAGTCGTGCGATCCGGTGAAAACCGCGGCTAACCGGATCATGCGGTCTTCCTCCAAAGGATACGGGTAGTGGTGTACGTACGGCCACTCGAAAGGGCTACAGACTTCTTCCCGCAGCATGCGGTATTCATAGGTTTTTGCCTGCGCCTCGAAGCGCGGGTGGAAGTCTGGATGGACCTCTTCAGCCGAAAGGATACGCACTGTCGGCGGCAGCAGCCGGTTGATCGCTCGTCGCAGATTAGTCAGCGGGATGGGGTTTTCCAAGGTAAACGCCGCCACCTGCGCCAGCGCGTGAACGCCAGCGTCGGTGCGTCCCGAACCGGCTACTTCGACGGCTTTGCCCTCGATTTCGCCTACTACCTGCTCCAACAGGCCCTGCACCGTTGGCAAGCTGGGTTGCACCTGCCAGCCGTAAAATTCACCGCCGTCATAAGCCACCCGGACTTTGATGCGGCGCATCAGCAAGGACGCGAGCCCGGCTTGACGACGGGAATGCCCTGTGCGCAGAGCGGGCACTGATCCGGATCATGCGTGGAGACGGCCAGCGTAGCGAGCGCCACGCGCGGCACACCGATGTCCGCCTGGCCGCCGCTACGGTCGATCAGGGAACCAGCTGCCAGCACCCGGGCGCCCGCCGCTTCGACGACCTCGCGAACTTCCCGGGTACTGCCGCCAGTGGTGATCACATCTTCGACTACCACCGCGTTCTGTCCGCGCTCCACCTGAAAGCCCCTCCGCAGTGCCATTTGCCGCCCAGGGCCGTCGCGTTCCGTAAACAGGAAACGGGCGCCCAGCGCGCGGGCCACTTCGTGACCGATAATCAAGCCTCCCAGCGCGGGAGAGACAACCAGGTCCGCCGGGGACCGAGTCAGGCGCCGCAATTCGGAGGCCAGCCGCCGGCCGAGTTCTTCGGCCGCTTCCGGATACTGCAGCACCAATGCGCTTTGCAGGTATTGGGAACTGTGCAGTCCGCTGGTCAAGCGAAAGTGGCCTTCAAGGTAGGCTCCCCGCAAACGGAACAGTTCCAAAACAGAAGCGGCTTGCGGTGTCACAAAGGCCTACTATACCATCGAGGAAACGGACCCGACTCGACTGGGTCCAACTGGGAGGACCGTCTATGCTTCGTGCGAGAACTTACGGAATTTTGCTCGGCTCTCTGTTGACTGTGGCTGCTGTGGGCGCTTGGTGCGCCCCTGACTCAGGGGGCGCTCCGGCGGCGTCGAACCAGGCGAGCCCGATCGTGCCACCCGCAGTGGAGGCCAATGTCAGGCGGCCGTCCTGGCTGACTGCTCCCTACCGTTCGAAATATGTGGCTCCCGTGCGGGTGTCCAACTCCAACCGTCTGGCGAGCCTCATGCGGGGCGGGAGCCTGTATCTGACTCTCAACGACGCGGTCGCTTTGGGGCTTGAGAACAATCTCGATATCGAAATCCAGCGGTATACGCCGGAAGTCGCCGACGCCAACCTGCTGCGTGCTCGCGCCGGCGGATTCGCCGCTCCCCCGTCGCTGGCGGTATTCGCCGCTCCCGGGAGCGTGACGAGTCCAGCGCCTTCGGCGGGACTGCAACAACTGCTGGTGGCCGGCTCCACGCAGACCGGGACGCCCGTTCCCAGCCTGGACCCGGCGCTCGTGGGCGGGGCGAGCTGGGCGCACCAGACGACGCCACAATCGAGCAGCTTCGTCACCGGCACTGCCGCTCTGCTACAACGTCAGGACCTCTCGAATGCGAGCGTTCAAAAGTACTGGACGACTGGAACCCAGCTCAGTCTGGGGTTGAACAATATCTCGAACACCAACAATAATGCGCGCGCCCAGTTTAACCCAGCCACCAATTCGAGCCTCGCGCTCAACTTCAGCCAGCACCTCCTGCAGGGCTTTGGACCGGCGCTCAACAATCGCCAGATTCGCATCGCCAAGAACAACCGCGAGATCTCGGATTTGACCTTCAAGGCACAAGTGATTGCCACCGTCTCGGCGGTCAAGGATCTGTATTGGGACCTGGTCAGCTATCAGCAGGTGGTTAAGGTCGAGCAGGACGCGGTAGCGGCGGACCAGAAGCTCTATGAGGACAACAAGAAGCAAGTGGAAGTGGGCACCTTGGCGCCGATCGAAGTCACGCGCGCCGAGGCGCAGATCGCTTCCGACCAGCAAGCCTTAACGGTCGCGCAGAACAATGTTCTCCAACAGGAGACGATCCTCAAAAACGCGCTCAGCAAAAACGGTGTCGAGAATCCGGAGCTGGCCAACGCTCACGTCATTCCCCTGGATCGAATCACGGTGCCCGATGTGGAGGCGATCACGCCGATTCAGGACGCCACGGCCATGGCCTTGTCCGCCCGGCCCGAGCTGACGCAGTTCCGGATCCTGATCCAGAACCAGGAGATCAGCATCCGGGGCACGAAGAACGAATTGCTGCCGACCTTCGATATCGTGGCATCTCTCACCAACAGCGGCTTGGCGGGCAGTCCCGTGGCCGTGCCGGCCAGTTGCGCCACGAATCCCACCAGCACAATTTGCATTCCCCCCAACGGCTTTTTTGTCGGCGGCTACGGCAGTGTGCTCAACCAGCTTTTTGCGCGGAACTTTCCCAGTTATTCGGCCGGCTTCAGCTTGAACATTCCTCTCCGCAACCGGGCCGCCCAGGCCGACTTGATCAATAGCGATCTCGCTTTGCGCCAGCAGCAACTGGGGATCCAGCGGATGGAAAACCAGGTTCGCGTCGAGGTACAGAATGCGATGATTGGTTTGCAGCAGGCCCGTGCCCAATATGCTTCCGCGGTGAAGGCCCGCATCCTGCAGGAGCAGACCGTGGATGCGGAGCAAAAGAAGCTGGCGGTCGGCGCGTCCACCTCGTATAACGTGATTCTCACGCAGCGGGACCTGGTGACCGCCGAGTCGAACCTGGTGGTAGCCGAGACCGCCTATGCCAAAGCCAAGGTGGAAATGGATCGGGCTACGGGGCAGACCCTCAATAACAACGATATTTCTCTTGACGAGGCGTTTCGGGGCGTGGTTTCCCGGCCGCCGAACCCCATCCCGGATGTACCGCCCACGCCGGCTTTGCCGAAGTAAAACCGGAGCACCGGAATTCGCCTGAGACAAAAGGTTGCGGACGCGTGCCATTTTTGCAGTGGCCGGGTGCCTGCTGGAAGCACCAGCGGCTTGATTTTGCGAGAGTTTTGATTTGGCGTGAAGATTGCTGTAAGGACTGGCGTGAAACTGATCGCACAGGCCCGCGGAGAGA
>JAGWQP010000507.1 GCA_028876805.1 Acidobacteriota bacterium
AAGCTCTTCCGATTCTAAGCGACGCTCTCACCCGTACGATGCCCCCTTCGAATGGTACAGGGAATATTGGTTTTAAGGCGGATGAATGAACGAGTTCGAAAGGTCACGAGCAGGGCTGGCACGGACGATCGTTGCTTGTATCGGCTGGAAAGGAAGCTATGTGTGGACGATACGGCGGAAATGTAGTTTCGGCGGCTAACGCTTTGAAGCCTGCCCCCATCGTTCTCGCCGGCCATGGAGTGAATCGGAAGCCGGTACATCGAATTCCCCATATGGAGAGCGAGGAGGTTGTCTTGCGCGCCTATCAGCTTCCGGACAACGCTCTCAGGAGCTTTGTGGATGACTGGCGCAGATAGGGTTACCAGACAACAGTTCATGCAGATTGCGTCGCCGATAGTCGGTGAACTCCTCGCTACTGATTTGCTCGATTTATTCAATCAGATCGCCCTACTCCACTATGAGGAGGCGGAGAGTTCCGGGTTTCTTGTGCTCGGCCGACCAGAGTCGCACTCTCTGGTAACACCGGTCATCCAATTCACCACTCCCATCGACATAGGCGATATACGGGCCGTACGCAAAATGCTGCAGATCTCGGAGCAGCGGTTGCGCCTCTTGTGTGCCGGCCGAATGGTATACGGTTTTGCGACCGGCGTCGACCAGCAAGGCACGCTCACGATACAGTTTCAGAAGCACGGTATGTGGGAGGTGCGGCAGGCCGGTTCCGTCGTTCTGCAAGTCAATGAATTGGCGTTTTCCACGATTACTCAGGATTGCCTGATGGAAGTGTTTGAGAGGGTGTTTGGCCCTATGCCTTCCATACAGTCCGGGCATTTATGGGATCTGGTTGAGGCTGCCAAACGTCAGGTGCGCGGGACCAATGTTCTGATTACGACAGAAGCTGCTGCCGAGGCAGATCGCCTCGGCAGCCAATGTATCCGATTGATACCAGTTCCACTGACGCCCGCCCTAATGGAGCGCCTTACCTCGATCGATGGTACGGTGATCATGGACACGCGCGGTATCTGCCATGGTATTGGGGCAATTCTTGACGGTGCGGTTTCGCCCCGTGGTGATCGTACGCGTGGCGGAAGATATAACTCCGCGCTCATGTACATCGACAGCAGCGTGTCCCCCAGCGTGATCATCGTCGTGTCCCAGAACGGCACTGTCGATCTGGTTTCGAAACCAATCGCATCGCCAATTATGAAGTGATGCGGTCCATTTTGCCCAAGGTCGAATTACACTGTCATTTACTGGGGGTGGTTAACCCGCCGCTGCTAAGAGAGATTCGCCAGTGCGGTGGCAGCATCCTCCTCGAGCCATCCACACTCGATTCGGCTTACCCGATCCGTGATCTTGGATCGTTCAAGCGGTGGGTGGAAGTACTGAGCCCGTATCAGTCCGCGACGCCAGATGCCATGCGGCCGATATTGGCAGCACATATCTCAGATCTCATTGCGCAGCACGTGGTGTATTCGGAGATTATGATATCGCCGACCATGTTTCCGCGTGAATTGCGACCATTACTCCAAGCCTTCCACTGCTGGCGGGAATGGGCTTACGAATTGGAGCGCGGACAAGTTCAGATCGAATTTATCATGGTGGTCCCGCGCACGCTCGATCCTGACGTGTTAAGAAGGGACACCGAGACCTTTGTCGAGTTGTATCGCGAGGGACTGATTGTCGGTGTCGCGTTGGTCGGACCGGAGAATGGCGAGAGCATTCAACGGTTCGCTTCCTCGTTTGCGCGATGGCGTGAGGCCGGTCTGGGCATTGAGATCCATGCCGGCGAGCATAGCGGCCCAGAGTCTATTCGGGAGGCACTCAGATACGGCATGCCCGACCGGCTTGGCCACAGCCTTTCAGCTTTTCAGGATCCCGTACTCCTAGATGAGCTTCGTCACACCAATGTTCATATCGAATTCTGCCTCACAAGCAACCTCCGAACCGGTGCTGTGAAACAGATCGGAGAGCATCCTGCTCGCCGCGCACGGGAGTTGGGAATGAATTTTAGCCTCAGTACGGACAACCCTGGCGCCTTCGAATGTTCAATGACGAGTGAGTTTCACCTGGCGATGGAAGCGCTCGGTTTCGGGCCGGATGACTTCAAAACTATTTTCCAGAACGCACTAGCCTCTCGCTTCGAGCGCAAGTTAAGGCACGATCCATCATCGCGGGCTTTGGGGAACGAAGAACCGTAGAGAGCGCCAGTCGCGCGGTAGCGCCGACGTTCATTCGCCAGAAGTCCAGCGTTTTTCAGTTACGCCGCCGGTATCGGTGCTAATACGCCAAGTCCCCGGCCAGGAACAAGGGACCGCGCGATTTTCCCTCCGCGGCCGACTTCAGTCGGTACATCAACTCGCCCCAGGTGGTATTGCAGGAGGTGAAGTAGTCGGTCTCGGACCGCCAGCCGCCATGGGTGAAACGTACGAGTGTCCGGGAAACGCGGCCCTCCAGCCGGAAGGCGATTTGCGTGCCGTTCCACTCGTCGCCAGTCTCGCACACCCAATTCGCATCGATAGGCGGCCGGTCCACTTTGAGCCTGAGCCGGTAGACGGTGGCACGGTTGAAGAAGCCCAGTTCAACGGCTCCTTGCGACTCCGTTATGTCGGTTGCCCACCACTGGCCAAATCCCTTGGCGGTCGCGACCAGCGGGTAGACGGTCTCCGGTGTCCCTTCGATCTGGACTGCGTGTTGAATGTCTGGCACAGAAAAATCTCCTCCCAACAACACTACCAGCTATATTGTGATGGACCGGACGGGCGCCCAGGATCCTTCAATCGGCAGCGAGCGGCCAGGGTGCCCAGCATCGCCAACTCATTCGTGAGGGCGTGGTCGCGCGACGCCGTCTGCATTCGTCAGAACAAATTTTTGCACTCGTTTACCCGTATCTACCTCTCCGGTGTAAATGTTGCCCCGGGAATCCATGGCGATCGCATCGATCCAATGAAATTCGCCGGCCATACGGCCGTTGTCTCCAATGAAGCCCGCGAGGAGCCCAGTCTTTCGCTCGTGAATCCAAATCTTGTCATTGGTGCCATCGGCGACGAGGACATATTTCTGCTCCGGGTCGTGCGAAAACGTCAGGTTGTAGATCGTCCCGCACATGCCAAACATCGTGCTTCCCGGGCCTCCGCATTCTTTGCCGCGGGAGGGCGTCGAAGGATGCACGAAAAAGCTCGTCACAAATTTGCCCTGTTTGGTGAACACTTGCACCCGATCACTGCCGCGCTCGCAGACGTACAGGAGGCCGTCCACGGAAATGTGGACGCAGTGCAGCGCTGGTGCGAACTGCCGTTGATCGGGAGGCGGCCCGGAGGTGTCGTAGGGAGGCGTCGGATTGTTATCGATCTCGCTCAGCGCCATGCCGTGCCCGCCCCAACCGCGCTTGAACTTGCCTTCATAGTCATAGACCAGCACTCGCTTGGCGTCAACAATATAGATCTCCCGCGCTCCCTCATCCAGATCAAAAAAGAAGATGCCACCAGGAAAGATATCGGTCTGTTGGTTGTTCTCCGGCGGCCTCGGCGCCGGCGGCCGCGGTGCCCGGTGCCCGAAGTCCCACAGGAGTTTTCCGTCGGCCGTATATTTCTGAATGCTATCCCCCTGGCTACTGCCCGAGATCCACACATTGCCTTCTCGATCGACAACAATGTTGTGCTCGGCGCCGGGACCTGGACGCGGGTTCCCGGGAGCCGGCCAGTCCGGGTGGTGGCCTGGGCCTCCCCATGCCTTCAGAACGTTGCCCTCCGAGTCAAATTCCAGTACCGCCGGCGCGGCCAAGCAGCAGTCGGTGCGTGGCGGTTTGGTCGACGCTCCCGACTCGTCCGGCATAATGTCTCGCGGGCGATTCAGAACCCAGATGTGGTCGTCCTTGTCGGTGACCATAGTCGGAACCCCCTGGATGAGCCATTTGTTCGGCAGTGGTTGCTTCGGCCAGAACGGGTCGACTTTGTAGACCGGCGGATCCTGGCCATAGACGAGGGGAACCAGTGTCAGCATTAGAGCAAAAATGCCGATCGCGTGTCGCAAACCGTGGACGGGGAGTCTGTCGTTGTTCATAAGCTGAATCGCCTCCTAGGGGTTACACGAGAGTATATACCCACGCAATCGCCCTCGCTCGACCGCCCCCGCACAGCCAGACCAGCCGTCATCCTGTTTGTTGGCTGATTGGCTCGCTCGCCGCCGCAGCGCCGCCGGAGACGCCTCCGGCCCAGGCATGACCGAGACGGCTCGGCCGGGTCTGCGGCGGTCCACGGTGCGCACGCCGCTTAATTTGATCCGCTCGGTACCGGTTCACGGCGAGAGAGTGCCACGGGTCGACACTCGCTTGGCGGCGTCGCTCGTTCGAGCCGTTTCGCTCGAACGGCGAGAAGGCCTTCGGTTTCAACGCGAGCGGCCAGTCTTCCAAGCGGCGGAAACCCGAGCCGGCGTGACGGGCAACGAGGGATCCCTCGGGCCGGCTCCTGGCCACCAAAGTCTGATCAACCCCGCGTTAAGATAGGTTGACCACGGTCGGGCAGGAGGTAGCCATGGGCCGAAACATCGGGATCTTACTTACGCTCACAGCAGCGTCGGTCTGCGCGCATGCCCAGGGGCTACACAGCCCCACGCGCGGAACTGGCAAGACCCCAGACGGCAAACCGGCCGCGACGGCTCGCGCGCCTCGAAGGCAGGATGGCCACCCGGACCTCTCGGGAGTCTGGCAGTCCGAAAGCGCGAGTTCAGAGGAACTGTCACGCCTGCTTCCGGGCGGCGCCAATGGATTGGGAGAAGATCCCCCCTCGAAGTATTTCCTCAACATCCTCTCCGATTTCCGGCCTGAGGACGCGCCGCTGCTGCCCGCGGCGGCTGCATTATTCCGTGAGCGCTCGGGGAACTTCTCCGAGCAGGCTCCGCTCTCGCATTGTCAGCCGGCAGGTGTACCGATGGCAGAAACCGCTCCCGCTCCATACAAGATCGTCCAAACGCCCGGATTGATCGTGATGTTGTACGAAAGGGACACAAACTTTCGTCAAATCTACACCGACGGCCGAAAGCTTCCCGAGGACCCATCGCCGGCGTGGTTTGGGCATTCGGTCGCCCGGTGGGACGCTGACACACTTGTGGTCGATACGGCGGGATTTAATGACCGGGGCTGGCTCGATGCCCGCGGGCACACGCACAGCGATGCCCTGCGAGTCACCGAGCGCTTTCACCGCCGTGACTTTGGACACATGGATGTCGAAATCACTTTGGACGATCCCAAGACCTACGCACGGCCGTTCACCATCCGGCTCAACCAGCTCCTGCTGCCCGAAACAGACTTAATCGAGTATTTCTGTTCAGAAAATGAAAGAGACTTGAGACACTTCGCGGGCAAATGAGAGGCCCAGAAGGTGATAGACTAGCTGCTCACTCTGACTCCCAGAGGAGGCTGTCATGACGGGTCTAGATGCGCTTTGGCTTCCAATCCTTGTTTCCTCGGTGTTCGTCTTCCTCGCGAGCTCGATCATCCACATGGCATCTCCTTGGCACAAGAACGACTACCCCTTGCTTCCCAACCAGGACAAAGTGATGGATGCCGTTCGGCCGCTCAATATCCCACCTGGCGACTATTTCATTCCACGCCCATCGAGCCGCCAGGAAATGAACACGCCGGCATTTGCCGAGAAAATGAAAGCCGGACCGGTCATGGTGTTCACGGTCATACCGAACGGGCCGATGTCGATGTCTCGAAATTTGGTGCTCTGGTTCATCTACTCTGCGGTGGTCGGCTTGTTCGCGGCATACGTGGCGGGGCGGGCATTGCCGGCTGGAGCCGAATACCTGCGGGTTTTCCGGTTCGCCGGGGTCACTGCATTCGTCGGATATTCGCTGTCGCTCTGGCAGATATCAATCTGGTATCGCCGCGCATGGTCCACCACCGTGAAGGCCACCGTGGATGGCTTGGTCTACGCGTTGCTGACGGCCGGCACATTCGGCTGGTTGTGGCCGCGATAGCCGAAGCCCGTCTAATCAAAACCGTCGTGGCCATTCCGGAGGCGGCTCTTCCTCTCGGCCTCGCGTTCTCGTTGCTCTCGGTGACGGTAAGGCAACGGGCGGGCTAGAATCGTCTAATGATGCTTTCCCGAATGCGCGGTCTCGCCGTATGTTGTGCTACCGGTTTGTTGCCCTCCCTGCGGCCTCAGCCGACTGCCGCCGACGGTGACATTCCTAAGACCTTCACGGCACCGGCAACCGACTACGATTACGTCAAGCGCGAGGTCATGATTCCGATGCGCGACGGGGTAAAACTGCACACGGTTATCGTGATGCCGAAGGGGGCCACCGACGCGCCCATTCTGCTGACCCGCACGCCGTACAATGCTTCCAAGCGCGCCAGCCGCAATATTAGTTCTCACATGCTGGCGATCGTGCCGCTGGCCGACGAGGTGTTCGTCCAGGCCGGTTACATCCGAGTGTTCCAGGACGTGCGCGGGAAGTACAAATCGGAGGGCGACTACGTCATGACCCGCCCGGTGCGCGGTCCACTGAACCCGACCGAAACCGATCACGTGACCGATGCTTACGACACCATTGACTGGCTGGTGAAGAACACTCCAGAATCGAATGGGCGCGTGGGGATGATTGGGTCGTCGTACGAGGGCTTCACGGTGGTGATGGCGCTGCTCGCACCCCATCCGGCCTTGAAGGTGGCCGCGCCAGAGAGCCCCATGGTCGACGGCTGGATGGGCGATGATTGGTTTCACTATGGGGCGTTCCGCCAGACGAACCTCGACTACACTTCCAGCCAGACGATGAAAAAGGACGAAGGCGACCCTGTGGTACGCGACGCTTACGATGACTACGAGGCATTCCGGCGGGCCGGTTCGGCCGGCGACTACATTCGGGCGCGCGGCCTCGATCAACTGCCGTGGATCCGGCGGATGATGGAGCACCCCGCGTATGATCGATTCTGGCAAGGTCAGGCGCTGGACAAGCTCGTGGCGGAGCACCCCTCGCCAGTGCCCACAATGTGGCTCGAGGGCTTGTGGGATCAGGAAGACATGTGGGGTGCGATCCACTGCTACCTGGCACTCAAAGCCAAGGGGCAAGCGGATCACAATTACCTGGTAATGGGTCCGTGGCGGCACAGCCAAGTTGCCAGCGACGCCTACAACCTGGGACCGCTCAAGTGGGATGGCGACACGGCCCTGCAATTCCGCCGCGACGTGCTCCGGCCGTTCTTCGATCATTATCTGAAGACCGCCGCGCCGAAAGCGGACACGCCGGCGGTCTTCATCTATAACACCGGCGAGAACCACTGGGATCGTCTGAAGAGCTGGCCGCCGGCCTGCGAGGACGGCTGCGCTATCCCAATGAAACCACTCTATCTCGAGGCCGGCTTTGGCCTGGGATTCGAGCGCCCCACCGAACCGGGCGGGAGCGACACGTACGTTTCCGATCCCGCAAAGCCGGTGCCGTACTTGGCGCGGCCGGTGCACTTCACCGACTCCGAGCGCTGGAGAACCTGGCTGGTCACCGATCAGCGCACGGTTGCCGATCGGACCGACGTTTTGACCTACCAGACACCCATCCTCACGTCGCCCGTGCGCATCAGCGGCGCCCCCATTGCCAATCTATTCGCCGCCACCAGTGGATCGGATTCCGATTGGGTCGTCAAGCTAATCGATGTTTTCCCCGATGAGGTGCCCGGCCAGCCCGAGATGGGCGGCTATGAGCTGGCTGTAGCGATGGACATTTTCCGAGGGCGTTATCGCGAGAGCTTTGAACACCCATCGCCGGTTCCCTCCGGCAAACCGCAGCGCTACCGCTTCGTGCTCCCAACCACCAATCACGTATTCGAGCCTGGCCACCGGATCATGGTACAGATTCAATCCAGCTGGTTCCCGCTCTATGACCGCAACCCGCAGACCTATGTGGCGAACATTTTCTTCGCAACGCCCGCCGATTATGTGAAGGCGACCGAAACTGTGTTCCGCTCGGTCGAGCAGCCCAGCTCGGTCCTGCTCCCCGTGGTGCCCTTGGCTGTGAACTGAGAATTCGAACCTCTCGTAGGGGCGGCGATCGGCGGTTACTTCCCGATCTGATCTGAACACCCTGGAGGCCGGGGATCTGTTTCAACTCAAGGCCAAACTTACTGATCACCCGCATTCTGGCTCATCCGCCCATAGACGCAGCCGATCATCTGGCCTCCATACCAGACCTCGACCGTTCCAGCTCCCGCGATTTCCGAATGCTCGGCCAGCCGTAGCTTGCATTTCATCGAGTGAATATACAATTGCAGCTAAAGGCTGTCAATCGGATCGTTTTCTGACGCCAACCGCGTATGTGAGAGACCCGGTTTCGGTGATCGTATAATCGCTCGATAACCTGTCCGCAGCGAGCCACCGATCCACTCCTCTCTTTCTCCATGAGAGCTAAGACACTGTCCCGGCCGCGACAGATAGCTCAGGAGGGGGTGAGAGCTTCTTCCGCCGATTCCATCGCACCGATCGGCGAGCGCGCTACCTTCGCGCCAACGAACAAAAACGGAGGCTTGGCCGGCTCTTTTCACCGAACAGAGAGAGGATCAGCACTCATTGCCCTCACCTCGACCAGCATTTTGACGGCAAGCTCGGCCAACGTAAGATGGCGTGCTCTTTGTTGAGCGTGACCAGCGTCTTGCCTGGCCTGCCAACGGCAGGGGCCAGTTTCAATGGGTACTAATCAGGCCCGGTACGTGCCCCTACAGTACTTATCACCGTCACCACTAGGCCGGCTTCTATTGACAGGGCTGCGTTTACATGGGTATAGTAGCTTCCGATCCATATAGTGCTGTTACTCGAGTAGTGGTAGCTATCCTAAATTGTGCAGAGCAACGCGGCAGTGAGCGAACCTGTCCGAAGCCTTCGGGTTGGGGCTCAGCTCCGCTCGTTGAGGCGCTCTGTCGCAAGGGTGGCCATATGTCTGGCTGAGACGATGAGACTGTAATGTGCCATTTCACAGGGGGCACCGGGGCCGAGGGTTTACCTGATTTGCTCGGAGCAGAGTTGGCCGGGTGGCGTAAAACTCATCAGTTCCTGCTGGCATCAATGGTAAGCTCGGCGTTTCCGCTAGCGGAGCCAGGTTGTCCCCGAGCCGCGTTGTCGCCGTGGTGCGAAGGAGCCGCCCGCAACCCAGTGTACTTCTACTAAGTGGCGGTGTAATCGATACTGCAGATGAGGATTCAAGGATCATGGTGATGTCGGAAAAAGGGAGCAATCCGAATCCGTTGAGCAGCCGGTCGGATGGCGGCGCTCGACCCAGGGTTGTTTCCTCCAAACCGCCG
>JAGWQP010000508.1 GCA_028876805.1 Acidobacteriota bacterium
GATCTCCGACACGATTCGCAACGCGGCCGAATCGATCATCGGCAACCTGGACGAAGACGGCTATGTCTCAGCTTCGCTCGAAGAGATCGCCGCCGCTGGCGAACACAAGCTGGAGGACGTTCGGGAAGCCCTGCGGGTGGTGCAGTCGCTCGACCCAGCGGGCGTCGGCGCAACGAACCTGCAGGAATGCCTCCTGCTTCAGATCGATAGCATGAACGGAAAGGGCGGCGTAGCCTGGCAGATCGTTTCCAATCACCTGCGGCTGCTCGAGACGCGCCAGTACAAAGAAATCGCCAAAGTCTTAGGCCGCCCGCTCGATCACATCGAGATTGCGGTGAATATGATCCATCACCTGAACCCGCGCCCCGGGCTGCGCTATTCGGGCGCGGGCGCGCGCGTGGTGGAGCCGGATGTCACGTTCCTCAAGGACGGTGAGGACTGGATCATTCAGATGAACGACGACGATGTGCCGCAGCTGCGCCTCAACGCGCAGTACCGGCGCATGCTCGACCGCGACAACGGGGCCACCAAAGAGGTGCGCGACTATGTCCGCGAGCGCTACACATCGGCGATCCAGCTGATGAAGAACATCGAGCAGCGCAAGCAAACGATCCTCAAGGTCTGTCAGGCGATCATCCGGCGTCAGACGGATTTTCTGAACTCCGGCCTCGACCAGCTCAAGCCCATGATGATCAAAGAAGTGGCCGAAGAGGTCGGCGTCCATCCCTCCACGGTGAGCCGCGCGGTGGCTGGCAAATACGTGCATACACCCCAAGGTGTCTTCGAGCTGCGGTATTTCTTTTCCGAAGCCGTACAGGGGCCGTCGGGCAGCGCCACTCCTTTGCTGCTGCTGAAACGCAAGGTCAAGCGGATGATTGAAGAGGAAGACCGCACGCGGCCGTTGACCGATGAGCAGATCACCGCCCTATTGCAGGCCGAAGGGATCAACGTCACCCGCCGCACCGTGGCCAAGTACCGCGAGGACATGAAGATCCCATCGACGCACCAGCGCCGCATTCGCAACTAATTCCCGCGCAATGGAGTTATAAAGAAGAAGGAGGGGCAGGCGTTTCCGCCTGCTGCTCGGTATTACGGAGACCCCATGAAGATCACATACACCGGTAGGCAGGTGGAACTGGCCCCGGCGCAGTTGAAAAAGCTGGAAGCGCGCTTCGCCAAAGTCGGGAAGCTGCTGGATGGCAGGAGGGAATGCGAAGCCCACGTGATTCTGTCCTTGGAGCGTCACCTACATCACGCCGAAGTCACCATTTATTACTACCATCACCAACTCGTGGGACTGGGGTCGAACAGCGACCTGTTCACCGCCATCCACTCGGCTGTTGAAAAACTCGAAAAGCAGGCTGTCAAGACCCGCACCAAATGGCGCGACACCAAGCGCACTCCACGCAAGACCGTGACTGCCGCCGCCACGGCCAGACCAGAACCGGAAGCTGAGCCGGAAAACCAGCGGCGCGTGTATCGCGTCAACCACCGCTCGGCACGCAAGCCGATGACCTTGGATGAGGCCCTGCTCGAGATGGACAAGAATCGGGACTACTTGGTCTACCGGGACGCGGAGAGCGATCGGCTAGCAGTTCTGGTCCGCCGGCGCGACGGCCACTTCGATCTCGTAGAAGGATAATAGGACCGGATGGCGCGCAAAAAGTCCCGGGCCCGCCATCCCGCACCGGCGCCCAACCACGCGCAAACACCAGAGTTAGTAGTCATCACCGGCCTCAGCGGCTCGGGGAAGGCCTCGGTGCTCAAGGCGCTCGAGGACCTAGGGTATTACTCGGTCGATAATCTCCCAGTCGAACTCATCCCCAAGTTCGCGGAGCTGACTCACGATAACCCGAGCGTCCGTGCCACGGCTCTGGTGGTGGACATCCGCGAAGGCAGCGGGCTGAAGCTTTTTCCTGAGATTTTTACGCGCATCCGCCGGTCGGTCAGCGCGCGGCTAGTCTTCCTCGAGGCCGACGAAGACACGATCGTGCGCCGGTTCAGTGAAACCCGCCGCCCGCACCCGCTGGGCGGAGGCCGGTCGATCATCAAAAGTATCCGCGCCGAGCGGAAACGCATGGCCCCGATTCGCGCCCAGGCGGACCTGATCATCAACACCTCCAAATTCACGGTCCACGAACTGCGTGAGTTCATTGGCGAGAGGTTCGTCGGCCAGAGCGAAGAATCGAAGATCCAGATTTACGTAACCAGCTTCGGCTACCGCTACGGGTTGCCCTCCGACAGCGACCTGGTGTTTGACGTCCGCTTCCTGCCTAACCCGAACTACATATCCCGGTTCAAACACCTGACCGGCCGAAACCCGGCGGTGGCGCGATACATCCGGAGCTTTCCACAGACCGTAGAATTCATCAATCACATCTCCGAGCTTCTGATTTATCTGTTGCCTCACTACATTCGCGAGGGCAAGAGCTATCTGACGATCGCGTTCGGATGCACGGGGGGGCATCACCGTTCGGTTATGATCGCCGACGCGATCCGAAACAATTTGCAGAAAGCCGGCTTCAAGGTCAAGGTGACCCACCGCGACATCCTGCAAAGGGCCTGAGAGGCTCCTGCTGTGCCGCTACCGGAGGCGGCCTTCTCTGCCTTCTCCGGGGTGCTGTTGTTCTACCCTCTCGCGGCCGAACCGCGCGAGGTCGCAGTCGCGCGGATCGCGCTGTTGCAGTTCGTGCCCCCCGATACGGCGTTCCGGCTCGCGCCCGCCCGACCTCATACGGCTGGATGGATGACGGCCGATTGACCCCCCAGCTAGCCCAGGTGACCGCCAGGTGCGGCCTCCAAGGTCTATGGTTGATGATCACCGTGTGGGTGTTCGATACGAAGCGGTTTACGCGCCCGCCCCATGGGCAACGTGGGGCTAATCGTAACATCCAACCCGAAGTGAATGGCACCTCCCACGTAGCAACCCGGCCCGGGCGGCCGATAGACGACGAGGGGGTCGTAGGCGGGCACCCAGAAGGAAAGCCGGGTTGGCCGGGACGACTTCGAGGTAAGGTCGCTGGCGGACGATCGACCGCACCGAAAGCTAAATGCCGGGATTAATCGAATTTATATTGGTGTCCGCTTGCATTTGAAAATCTTGTAGGGTACACTCGTAACCAGTTCGCGATGCGCAATGGTTTCCCAGGTCGGCGGCTTTACTCCCTTCGTTCAATCCCTGTAGGCATTATTATCGTGGTCATCGTAGCCGGCCCCGCATAGGCCCGGCGGAACGGAAGATTCCCAAGGCCATCAGCGGGGTAAGCAGCCCGGCTGATGGCCTTTTTTGTTTGGTAGGCAGTTTTTTTGGAGAGCAGTTCTGATAAGGCACAACTTATGTCGACCCTGATGAGTGGCGCGAGAATGCTGCTGGAGTGTCTGAGCCGCGAAGGCGTGGATTCGATCTTCGGCTATCCGGGCGGAGTCACGTTGCCGTTGTATGACGTGCTGTACGACCACCACATCCGGCACGTGCTGGTGCGGCACGAAGAGAACGCCGCCTTCGCCGCCGAAGGCTACGCGCGCGCCACCGGCAAAGTAGGCGTCTGCTGCGCCACCTCCGGCCCGGGGGCCACCAATCTGACCACCGGTCTGGTGGACGCCATGATGGACTCGATCCCCATCGTGGCCATAACCGGCCAGGTCACGAGCAAGCTGATCGGAAGCGACGCGTTTCAGGAAGCCGACACATTTGGGATCACGCGGTCGTGTACCAAGCACAACTACCTAGTCAAGCGGCTCGAAGATTTGCCGCAGATCATTCACGAAGCGTTTTACGTGGCGGCGAGCGGGCGGCCTGGGCCGGTGCTGGTGGACATTCCCAAAGACGTTTTTCAGGCGCAGGGCCATTACCAGCACGTCACCGCCATCCATCTGCCCGGCTACAAAGTCTTCACCGAGGGCCACACTGGTCAGATCCGGCGCGCGGTTCAGCTGATCCGGTTGGCCGAGCGGCCTTTGGTCTACGCGGGTGGAGGCATCGTGGCGGCGGGCGCAGCCACAGAATTGCGGGAATTCGTGGAACGAACCGGTTTTCCCGCGGTCAACACGCTGATGGGATTGGGCGCACTCCCCTCGACCCACCCAAACTTCATCAGCATGCCGGGGATGCACGGCAGCTACGCCGCCAACATGGCGATGTCGGCTGCCGATCTGCTCATCGCGCTCGGCGTGCGGTTTGACGACCGCGTGACGGGGCGCCTGGCCGCCTTCGCGCCGCACGCCAAGGTAATCCACGTCGATATCGATCCGGCCGAAATCGGCAAGAACCGAGCGCCGGATGTGCCGATCGTCGGTGACGTGAAGCGCGTGCTCATCCGGATCAATCAGGCGCTGGCCGAGTCCAAGGCGAAGCCGGTCGCCCAAGCCGAATCCGGCTGCCGCGCGTGGTGGGAGCAGATCCGGCGCTGGAAGCAAGAGCATCCGCTGCAGCCGGTGTCCTCTGATTCCGAGATCAAGCCGCAACACCTGATGGCAGAGATCGACCGCCTGTCCGAAGGCCACGCGATCGTTGCCGCCGATGTGGGCCAGCACCAGATGTGGGCCGCCCAGTTGATCCGCTTCAACGAGCCGCGCCTGTGGCTGAACTCCGGCGGCCTGGGCGCCATGGGCTTCGGTCTGCCTGCCGCGATGGGCGCGCAGTTCGCCAGGCCCGACAAGCTCGTTTTCGCGGTTGTCGGCGACGGCGGCTTCCAGATGTCCATCCCCGAGTTGGCCACGATCACCAGCTTCGGCCTGCCCATCAAAATTGTGGTCATGAACAACGGCTACCTCGGAATGATCCGCCAGTGGCAGGAGCTGTTCTATAACAACCGCCTGAGCGCTGCCGAACTCGACTGTTTCCCGGACGCTGAAAAGCTCGCCGGCGCTTACGGCTTCAAGGGAAGAACCATCGAAAAGCCGTCGGAGCTGGCGGCGGCGCTGGAAGCGGCGGTGAAAGAGCCTGGGCCGTACCTGCTCAACGTCCGGGTCTCGCCCGCCGAGTGTGTCTACCCGATGGTGCCGGCCGGCGGCGCCATCAACGAAATGGTGCTGGGGCCGCCCCAGCCGGTGGCGGAGGCCGCGCAGTAGCGCGGGTTGGAACGTGTTGCAAATCATTTCCCTGTTACTCGAAAACAAACCTGGCGCGCTCATGCGCGTGACCGGGCTGCTCAGCCAGCGCGGATACAATATCGAGAGCCTGACGGTCGCGCGCACGCTCGACCCGGAGCTCTCGCGCATGACCATCGCCGTTGAGGTGGATCCGGGGCTCCGTCAGCAGGTGATCAAGCAGATGAACAAGCTGATCAACGTCCTGCAAGCCACGGACTTGACCGAGTCGCCGGCCGTGACCCGCGAACTGGTGCTGGTGCGGGTGCGCACCGCGCAGCAGACGCGCGCCGCCGTCTTGAAAGAGGCCGAGATTTTCGGTGGGCGCGTCGTCGATTCTTCCACCGAGGGATTCGCGATCGAAGTGACCGGCGATCCCGAAAAGCTGAACGAGTTTATCGACGTCATGCGTAGCTATGGAGAGATCGAAGTGACACGCTCGGGTGCGGTGGCGATTGGGCTCGAAAATAAAAAGCTGCGCTTGCAGCCTCCGGTGCCCACGCGGGCCGGTAACGAATTGGAAGAGAACGTTCAATAGGTAATTTGGAGCGAGAGATGGCTAAACGCTATTACGAAAAAGACGGGAATCTGAACAACTTAAAAGGGCGCACGGTCGCCGTCATCGGATATGGCAGCCAGGGACACGCGCATGCGCTCAACCTGCGCGATTCAGGGGTCGACGTCATCGTCGGCCTTTACCCCGGCAGCAAGTCCTGGTCCAAGGCCGAAGCTTCCGGTCTGAAGGTCATGAACACGGCCGACGCCGCCAAGGAGGCGGATGTAGTCATGATCCTGGTTCATGACCACCTGCAAGGCGATCTTTATAACAACGAGATTGCGCCGCACATGACGGCGGGCAAGGCCCTGATGTTCGCTCACGGCTTCAATATTCACTTCAAGCAGATTACGCCACCCGCGAATGTGGATGTGACTATGATCGCGCCCAAGGCGCCCGGGCATCGCGTGCGCGAGTTGTACGTGGAGGGTGTGGGCGTACCGGCGTTGGTCGCCATCCACCAGGACCCGTCCGGCAAGGCGCTCGAGAACGCCTTGGCCTACGCACTCGCGCTGGGGTGCCTTCAGGCCGGCGTCATCGAAACCACATTCCGCGAGGAGACTGAGAGCGACCTGTTCGGCGAACAGAGTGTGCTGTGCGGCGGCGTCAGCGCACTCATCCGCGCGGGATTTGAAACTCTGGTGGAAGCCGGCTACGCACCTGAGATCGCCTATTTCGAGTGTCTGCATGAAGTCAAGCTGATCGTCGATTTGATCTACGAAGGAGGCCTCAGCTACATGCGCTACTCGGTCTCCGACACCGCCGAGTACGGCGATTACACACGGGGTCCGCGCATCATCAACGAACAAACGCGCACGGAAATGAAAAAGATCCTTTCTGAGATCCAGTCCGGTGAATTCGCGCGCCAGTGGATGGAGGAAAACAGGACCGGCCGCCAGAAATTCCTCGCCATGCGGGAAGCCGAGAAGGGCCAGAAAATCGAGCAGGTGGGCCGCGAGCTGCGTGAAATGATGCCCTTCCTCAAAAGGAAAAAGGAGGCGGGAGTGCCGCAGGTAGCCTAAGGCTCTGCCCTCCGCTTTCGTTCGGCCAAGGTGACTCATGAAGATTTTCACGTTCGATACGACGCTTCGGGACGGCACGCAAGGCGAAGCTGTCTCCTTCTCCGTGGAGGACAAGCTGGTCATTGCGCATAAACTCGACGAGCTCGGCATCGACTATATCGAAGGCGGCTGGCCCGGCTCCAATCCCAAGGACAAGGAGTTCTTCAGCCGCGCCCGGGAGCTCGAGCTCAAGCATGCCCGGCTGACCGCCTTTGGCGCCACGCGTTTTGCCAAGAACCCTGTCCACGAGGATCGCAACGTCTTGGCCTTGGTGGAAGCGGCGACGCCGGTGATCTCGATCTTCGGCAAAACGTGGGATCTCCATGTGAAGCGTGCGCTCGGAATCACGCTGGACGAAAATCTGAAGCTGATTTTCGAAACCGTGAAGTACCTGAAGGACCATGGCAAGGAGGTGATTTACGACGCCGAACACTTCTTTGATGGCTACACCGCGAGTCCTGAGTTTGCGCTGCGCACGCTCGAAGCAGCGGACCAGGCCGGCGCGAATGTCCTGTGCCTTTGCGACACCAATGGCGGCACGTTAACCGGCCGGATCGAAGAGGTGGTAGGAGCGGTGCGCAAGCGCTTCGACGGCGTCATCGGCATTCACACCCATAACGATGCCGAACTGGCGGTGGCGAACACGCTGGCGGCGGTGGAGGCGGGTGCGACCCATGTGCAGGGCTGCATGAATGGTTATGGCGAACGATGCGGGAACGCCAACCTCGCCTCGATCATCGCCAACCTCGAATTGAAGCTCGGGCACACCACTATAGGGCCGGAGAGACTCGCGAATCTTTCGGCGGTTTGCAAGTTTATCTCCGAGCTCGCCAACCTGCCGTTGCGGAGCGATCAGCCCTTTGTAGGCAAGAGCGCCTTTGCGCACAAGGGCGGCGTTCACGTGAGCGCGGTCCTGAAGGACTCTTCCACCTACGAACACATTTCTCCCGAGACCGTCGGCAATCGTCAGCGCGTGCTGGTGAGCGACCTCTCCGGCCGTGCCAACATCATGTACAAGCTCAAGCAGCACGGCCTGGAAGGCCGCCTCGACGATGATGCGCGCCGCGATCTGCTCGAACGCATCAAGCAGATGGAATACGAAGGCTACGAACTCGAAGCGGCCGAAGGGACGTTCGAGCTTCTGGTGCGTGACGCCCTGCATCCGGGCTTGCACTTCTTCGGTGTGGATAGCTACGAAGTCACCACCCGCGCGAGTGGCACGGATCCCTTGCACACCACCGCGACGGTGACTCTCCGCGCCCAGGATGGCGTGCACTCTGCCACCGCCGGCGGCCACGGCCCGTTCAATGCGCTGCACCTGTGCCTGCGCAACTGCCTCTCCAAGCTCTATCCGCAAATCAAAGAGGTGCACCTGACCGACTACAAAGTCCGCGTGCTCGATTCCCGTAAAGGCACGGCCGCCAAGGTGCGCGTGCTGATCGAGTGGACCGACCACCGCCGCAGCTGGTCAACGGTGGGTGTCTCCGACAATGTGATCGAAGCCAGCTGGAAAGCACTGGTCGACGCGATCCGGCTGGAGCTGATGCGCCTTACCGAAAAAGACACCTCCATCGAGAAAGCCGTCGAAGACTACTGCTGGGGGGTGTGAGGCAAAAGATGCCTCTATTTCACTCTTCCAGAGTCCCACGCATAACGGCCAGCCTTTGGCTTCGGTCTGCGGTGGAAGGTAGGTGCTTTGAGGTTGCTGAAGTTACAGCCGTTTAGATGTCCGGCACCCTCGCCGTCGATCTCGGGTACAACCCGTTTCGCTCGGGCGCCTCGATCGAAAAGGCTCGAAAGACTGCTGCTGTCGAGTCTCCCCCCTCTTGTTTTTCTTCTCGGCGAGCGTCCGCCGGAGGACCGGCCGCACGGCGCGGTCTCTTTCGCTGCCCAGTTGCTCCCTTGCTGACAATCAGTGTTTCGAGATCGAGCACGCGGACACGGGCCCCCTCGCCAATGTCCATCTCCTCTCGAGTGTGGCAGCAGTTCCGGATAGCCCGGATTGCGATCGACCGTTCCCGCCAAATCCACCAGGCCGTATCGAGTCACCAAGTTCTGGCGTCCCGCTGAGGCCAGATTTGGTTGACGGTTGGGCGCAGACGGCGCTGGATCCGGTAGATCGCGTCGTGAGCCTCGAGTACGGGCAGCAGGCGAGCAAGGTTTGAGGGGTTCCCGGGAGTGATCACATCGAGTGTTAGCCCGGGAGCGCCGTGCAAGGATGCAGAAACCCCTCCCCCCCCACAAATCGACCGAACGGCGCCGCGATCAGCGCGTCCAGTATGGCGTAGAAATCAGTTTCCACCATTCAGCTCGCGGATGCGAAGGATCTGATTGACACTTGCCTCGAGCACCTGTGCCGGTCGGCCGGCGTCAGCGAGAGCATCCAGTGGATCAGAGTGAGGTCGACGCCGTCTTCACTCTAGTCAGTCAGGGACACCTTTCCTCTGCCGTCATCCGACTCCAGCATGGCGGCTATCGTCATGTACCGCGGAATAGCCCGGCGGCACCAGCAGCGTCAGGGCCTCGGGGATGATGCGGATTTCAGCCGGCAAGTGGCCGGCGAACTCGCCGTCGACCTGCAGATACACCCGCTTGTCCTCAGGCGCCAGCACGCGGAGGCATTGGGCCCGCTCCACTGTCACGCCGCGCATGTGCTGTAGACGATTGAGTATGAGCCCGCCGAAATACTTCACGTAAGGCAGAGTCGACCTCCCCTCGAACAGGACCACTTCGAAACGGTCGTCAAACAGGCTGACGTCTCGCGCGATCTCGAAATCGCCTCCATAATTGCGCACCTTGCTCACCAGGGCGAAGGAACAGGTGCGGTTCCGGCCGTTCATCTCGACAGGGAATTCCGAAAGGCGGCGGCCGAGCAGACTCCAACCCGCCACCCAATAAGCGAGCTTGCCGGTCGCGGCCTTCAGCGGACCGCTCACGCGGTACACGATGTGGGCGTCCAGGCCGATGCCGGCCATCAGGAGAAAGTGACGTGAGACGGCGCCCTGCTCGCAGGTGACGTGCCCCACGGGAATCCGGCACGGCCGGCATTGGCCCAGCCTCGCGGCCGCCCGCTCCGGCTGCGATCCCAGTTTCAGCTCGCTGGCCAACACGTTCGCGGTGCCGCAAGGAAGAATGCCGAGCGGAACCTGTGTCCCCACCAGCCCTTCGGCCACTTCGTTGATGGTACCGTCTCCGCCGGCAGCCAGGATCAGGCTGGCGCCGCGGCTCACGTATTCCTGCGCGATCGCTGCGGCCGTGCGTGGACCGGTGGTGGGCGCCGCGGTCACTTGATGGCCCTGCCGTTCGAGGACCTTCACCGCGCGGGCGACGGCCCCATTGCCGTCCCGTCCCAGTCTGCCTGCACGAGGATTGTAGATCAGAACCGTGTTCCTGAAGGGTGTGATGGTGAACGCTCCGGATTCCTCGTTAAATTATAAATGAGAGGCGATGAAAGATCCGGCCCAGGAAATCGACGAGCTTCGAGATGTGCTGCGTCACCACGAACACCTGTACTATGTTCTCGACCAGCCTGAAATCTCCGATGCGGAGTACGATGCCCTCATGCGCAAGCTGCAAGCGCTCGAAGCGCAGCACCCGGGACTGGTCACCCCCGATTCTCCCAGCCAGCGCGTGGGAGGCAAGCCGCGGGAGGGTTTCGTTAAGGTCCGGCACAGTTCCGTGATGCTCAGCTTGGATAACGCGCTCAACGAGGAGGAACTGCGCGATTTTGACCGCCGCGTGCGCGAGTTGCTCGACGGCGAGGAATTCCATTACGTTGCAGAATTGAAAATGGACGGGCTTTCCATGGCCACCCACTTCGAAAACGGCCAGTTCGTGCGAGCCATCACGCGCGGCGATGGATCGGTGGGAGAAGACGTCACCGAAAACGCGCGCACCATCCGGTCGCTTCCACTTCGCGTGAAATCGGATCTCGCGCGCTTCGAGGTGCGTGGCGAAACCGTGATGAACCGCAAGGCCTTTGAGCGCCTCAATGGCGAGCGGGAGGAACGCGGCCTCCCCCGCTTTGCCAACCCCCGCAACGCAGCCGCCGGCTCGCTGCGTGTCCTCGAGCCCCAGATCACCGCCTCCCGGCGGCTCGACTACTACACCTATTTTCTGCTCGCCGGCGGGGAACCCGTGCGCGGCAGCCACTGGGAATCGCTGGAGGAAATGGCGCGGATGGGTTTCAAGGTGAACCCGTACCGGCAGCAATGCCGCGACGTCGAGGAAGCTCTCGCCTTCTGCGCCGCCTGGGAGACCCGTCGCGAGGATCTGCCTTACGAGATCGACGGTGTCGTACTGAAAGTGGATTCAGTGGCGCAGCAACAGCGGCTCGGCTTTACCGCCAAGGCGCCGCGCTGGGCGATCGCCTACAAATATCCTGCGCGCCAAGCGGTGACCACCGTGGAAAACATCGAAGTGCAGGTAGGCCGAACCGGCGCGCTGACGCCGGTTGCGCACCTCAAGCCCGTGGAAGTCAGCGGCGTGACGGTGGCGCGCGCCACCCTCCACAACGAAGACGAAATCGAGCGTCTCGGCCTCCAGATCGGCGATGAAGTGGTGATCGAACGAAGCGGCGACGTCATTCCTAAGGTGGTTCGTGTTCGTGCCCAGGGCTCCAGCCGCAAACCGTTTCGTATGCCCGCGGAGTGCCCCGTCTGCGGCAGCAAGGTCGTTCGCGAGGAAGGCGAAGCCGCGCGCCGCTGCGTCAATGCGAACTGTCCGGCTCGCCTCAAGGAGTCCATTCTGCATTTTTCTTCCCGCGGCGTGATGAACATCGACGGGCTGGGTGAGGCCCTGGTCGACCAACTGGTCGACCGTCAGATCGTGACCAATATCGCCGACCTCTACGATCTCACTGCCGGCCAACTCATGGCGCTCGACCGGATGGGAGAGAAATCGGCGGCCAACGTCATTCGGAATATCGCGAATTCGAGGACCAATCCGCTGCCCCGCGTCCTCACCGCGCTGGGCATCCGCTTTGTCGGTGAGCGTACCGCCGTCTTTCTGGCCGAGGCCTTCGGCACCATGGAGCGGATCGCCGCTGCCGACAGAGACGAGTTGCAACAGGCCGAGGAAGTCGGACCGAAGGTGGCCGAAGAGGTGGTGAATTTCTTCCGGGAGCCGCGCAATCAGGAACTGCTGAACCGTCTCCGCGCAGCCGGATTGCAGTTCACCTATGAATCGACGCGCCCCAAGGGCGGCCTGCTCGAGGGCCTGACCTTCGTGCTGACGGGAACGCTGCCCACTCTCAGCCGCGATGACGCCAAGAAGCTGATCGAAGCCGCGGGCGGCAAGGTCTCGAGCGCGGTCAGCAAGAAGACAAGCTTCGTGGTCGCGGGAGAAGACGCCGGCTCCAAGCTCGCCAAGGCTCAGGAGCTGGGCGTTCCGGTGCTCACCGAGCAGCAACTCATAGAACGGCTGAGCGCCCGCTGAGTCCGACCTCGAAAGCAACGCCGGGCTCCGGCTACTGGTCTTTCACGAACGTGCTGGGCCCGCTCTGATCTCAATCGCGGAACCCTTGGGCATACTCCGACGTAGATGGGTAGTGTTTGAGGTTGGCGTCGAGGCTCGACCGCCAGTACGGTTTGAATTTGTAGGCCCGAGAAGGCGTGCACCGTCCCCACGGTCTCAAAGTCCAGCGTATCGGCCATCGCAGCTTGAGCGTCGAATCCACCAGCGCCATGGGCAACGCACGCGACTGGCGCAGGACACGCTCCGTCAGCCCCTCGATTTCGGGAGAGGCCGGCGGGGGGCCAGCCACCCTAACCAGCGGAATGCCCAGCTGATCGGAGAACGCCGCCAGCACGTCGCGCTGGGCAATCGAGCCGATGTCGACCAGAATCTTGCCGATTTTATCGTTCCGCTCCCGGATTGGGATCCCGGGATGGGCGGGAGCGTGGGTGTCACTTATTGTTCGCCCCGTCTGGAGATTGCCGGTTAAGCCATCTTGGCGTGTGGCTTTCACGACCAACAGCCCCGGAAGACCCTTGGTGTCCTCCCATTCTTGATAGACTAGCCGCACGGCCACCACGATCTAATCGTTGTCCGGCATAGTGTTCCGCGCTGCCGCCGCGACCATCCACAACTGGTGAACCGTCTGCCGTACCAGAGGCAGGCGCTCGAGCTTCCGTTTGTGGATCTGCGCCGCTTCGAACGGGGTGATCGACTGCCGGAACGAATTGGGGAACGGCTTCTGCACCAGGCTGATCTCTTGCGTAATCACCGAAGCCTTTGACGTAGACCCCGCGCGCCAGGCCAAGCAGGTGAATCGGATCGTTGCCGCCGACCATCGAAACCCTTTTGTCGAGCTGCTTTTCGAGGTCGGTCATCACCGCCTGCGAAACGGCCGGCCGTTCGGCCGTGGTGCCGAGCGCCACGGTCTCGACCGGCACCTGGGCCCAGGCTGCTGCGGCCACCAGCAGAACCGCCGCCGGCTTCATTTGGATTCTCCGTTCCGGATCAGGGGCGGACCAAAGCTCGAGCGCGGGATCAGCCGGTTCTGCCGGTCCAGAAACTCAAAGGCATCCGCGGCTCGCACGAGGAGCTGTTCCTGCTCCCGGTTATGACGCCCGATCTCTGTGACGCGGTGTTCCAGTTGTTGAACGCGCGTATCCCATCCTGCCACCGCTTGCGCGACGGAGGTCTGAATCCGTTGCTCGATTTCGGCGTCGGACACCGCGGCCTTGGCAACGCCCACGGTAGGGGGCGCTGCGGGGCTCCCCGCCGTGTGCGCCAAGGAGAACACAATGAGGGCCGTCGAAAGCATAGCTGCCGAGACGAATCCCAGCCGTGCGGTCGAGCCCCAAAACGCGGCCCACGTCCGCCGCCACCGCGTCGGCTCAAAAATTTTGTCCGAGACGAACGCAATCCGCTGGGGAATCTCTTCCTCCGGTAGCGCGAACAGCGCGGCTTCGGTCAGTCGCAGCTGTTCCACTTCGTCGCGGCAGGCGCGGCACCTTTTGACGTGCAGCTCCGTTTCATGCCGTTCGGTGTCGGGCAATTCCTTCAGAACGTAGTCCCGCAAATCAAATGGCGAGCAACTCATGACACACCTCGCGAACGGATTGGAGCCAGCTCGGCCTTGAGCAGTTCGAGCGCCGCGTAGAGACGGGACTTGACCGTGGAAACGGGGCAGGAAAGAATTTCGGCCATCTCTTCAAACTTGAAGCCCTGGTAAATCTTGAGGACGACCGTCTCCCGCTGGTCCGGCGAGAGCCGTTTGAGCGCGGCCGCTACCGCCAGGCTCAGTTCCATTGGGAAGACCGAGCTGCCGCCGACCAGAATCCCCGTATCCGTACCCTCCAGTTCGAGCGTTTCGACATCTGTCTCGGGTCTGCGCTTGCGGAACAGAGAATATGCCTCGTTGTGGGCGATGCGGTACAGCCAGGGAGCGAATCGCGCCGGCTCTTCGAGTTTACGGAGGCTCTGATAGGCCTTCAAGAAAACGTCCTGCGTCAAGTCCAGAGCATCTTCGCGGTTGCCGGTGACGCGCAGGAGGTAGTTGTAGACACGTTTCTCCCACCGGGACACGAGGAGGTTGTACGCCTCCACCTGGCCCCGGGCAGCCTGTTGAATCAGGTCGGCATCTTCCACCGCCCGAAAGATCAATCTCTGGCTCCTGCTCCGTAGACGCGCCGTGGCGAAAAAAAGACGGTCGCGAGACTTCAAACCCAGTGTACCGTTGCTCACTAGATTCTTGGGATGGGCCCTACGTCCGCGAATCAGCCGCTAGGCGGAGGGCCGTGTTTCGACCGCCTGCCGACTCTAGCGGGAGTTTACGGTGCGCCGTGAAAAGGCGCTGGTCCACAGCGGGGACAGCTCCAGGTCGCGGCCGACAAGGCTGCAAGTCTAGGAGGTGAAAATCCTTCGGCCGTCAGTTGCCGGATTCAGACGGCTAGCAATACCCGATCTAACGCAACGGTAGCGTTGCGGGATCTGCTCGGGTGTAAAAGTCGCGACTGCCCCCGGCGGCCTTTTCGGCGCAGGGGTAGGGGAGACCGGGGTGGCGAGCAAATTAGGAGGCCTGAAGGTAAGGAATAGCGACGATCTCGAAAACCCGCCCCACGAAGTCTCTTTGCGGGGCGATTCGGGGAAGCCGACCCATTGGCGAGACTTGGGGTAGGCCGATGAGGTAGGGGAAGAAAAGGCATATGCACCCAATAACCCGGTGGGATCAATGGCTCAAGCATCCTCGGGAAAGACTTGGCCGCCAGCCCGGGAGTCAGTAAATCGACTATCAATAGCAGCCGGCCAGCCTCCAGCTCGCCGATCAGGCCAGTACCGTTGAACGCAACCAAATGCCGCTCGGAAACGTTGAATCAGAGTGGGTTACAATCTGTCTGAGGAGACGCCGATGGTAGCACGGGCCCTGTTGACAGCGGCTTTGCTGGCTTCGGGACTGGCCGCGCAGGACGCGGCCGTGGCCGGCGACGGCAATGGCAATGGCGGTTTCCGGAAGGTGGAAACGCCGAATCTTGGCGACTACCATGTCGACACGGGGACCAGAGTCCCGCTGAGCTTAATTAATGGTATTAGCACCAAACACTCCGAGGTCGGCGACCGTGTGTACCTGGAAACCGTCTTCCCGGTTTTGGTAAGCGGGAAGATCGTGGTTCCCGTGGGCAGCTACGTAGCCGGCACCGTCACCCAGATTAAGAAGCCCGGCCGGGTGAAGGGGCGGGGCGAGTTGTACGTACGCTTCGATTCGCTGACGCTTCCGAATGGCGTGACGCGGGATTTCCGCGCGCGCATGGGCGGTCTGGATGGAACCGCCGCGAGCGAGGTGGACCGCGAGGAGGGAAAAGTCACCGCTCCCGGAAATAAGAAAGGCGACCTGAAGACTGTCGGCGAAGCAGCCTCGGCCGGAGCGGCGGCGGGTGGCCTGATCGGGGGCCTGGGTGCCGGCCGTCCGGGCTTGGGCGTCGGCGTGGGCGCGGCTGCGGGAGCGGCGGCGGGCATGATCGGCGTGCTGCTCTCGCGCGGGCCGGACGCGGTCCTGGATAAGGGCGCCACTGTCGAGATGGTGCTGGACCGGCCCATCAGCTTTACCGAGAACGAGCTGGATTTTGGCACCTACCAGCCGCCCCGGGCGAACCGGACGACGCCGCCTCCGCCGCCTCCGGCGAACGGCAGGACGATTCCTTCGCCGCTCGGACGCCTTCCGTTCTAGCCTAGCCGTAACCCGTTTTGCCTATGCTGGAGCTTCCACTTTTTCCGGTGTCAACAACCGGTTGATGAAATTGGTGTCGAGCCGGCCGGCCTGAAAGTCGGTATGCGCCAGGATGCGGCGGTGGAGCGGAATCGAAGTGAAGATGCCTTCAATGATGAACATGTCGAGGGCGCGATTCATGCGGCGGATGGCCTCCTGGCGGTCGTTGCCGTGGGCGATGAGCTTGGCCACCAGCGAATCGTAGAACGGGGGAATTACGCAATCCGCATAAGCCCACGTGTCCACACGCACGCCCATTCCGCCAGGGACGTGAAACCCGGTGATGCGGCCGGCCGAGGGCGCAAAGGTTTCCGGGTTCTCCGCATTGATGCGGCATTCGATGGCGTGGCCGCGCAGTTCCACCGGGGAGCGCAGGATGGTAGCCAGCCGCTCGCCTTGTGCGATGCGGATCTGTGCCTTGACGATGTCGATGCCGGTGACGAACTCGGTGACCGGGTGCTCGACCTGCACTCTGGCATTCACTTCGATGAAGTAGAGCTTGCCGTGCTCGTCCATCAGGAACTCGACCGTGCCCGCGTTGGTATATCCGGCGGCCGCCATGGCCTTCCGCAACACCGCTGACATCTGGTTTCGCAGCCGCACATTCATGGCCGGCGACGGGGACTCTTCCACTAGTTTTTGATGGCGCCGCTGGATACTGCATTCGCGCTCAGGCAGGATTTCCACGCTACCATGCTCATCGGCCAGCACCTGGAATTCGATGTGCCTCGGCGCCTGGATGAATTTTTCCAGATACACATCCGGCGCGCCGAAGGCGGCGGCCGCTTCCTGTTGCGCCTGCGCGTACAAAGCGGCGAGATCCGACGCCTGGTTCACCACCCGCATACCACGCCCGCCGCCGCCGGCCGATGCCTTGAGGATGACCGGATAGCCGATCTCGCCGGCAACTTCGAGGGCTTCGGCCGGGCTATGAACCACGCCGTCGGAGCCGGGCAACACCGGCACATCCATATCGCGCATGAAGGCGCGGGCCTGCTCTTTGACGCCGGTCAAACGGATCACCTCAGGCTTTGGTCCGATGAATTTGAGGCCGGAGGTCTCGCAGACTTCCGCGAAGCTGGCGTTTTCGCTCAGGAAGCCATAGCCGGGGTGGATGGCTTCGACGTTGGTGATTTCAGCCGCGCTGATGATCGACGGCAAGTCCAGATAGCTGCGTGCGCTTTTGGCGGGTCCGATACAGATGGCCTGGTCGGCGAAGCGGACGTGGGAGCTGTACCGGTCTGCTTCAGAGTACACCGCGACAGTCTGGATGCCGAGTTCTTTGCAGGCGCTGATGACGCGAACGGCGATCTCGCCCCGGTTGGCGATGAGGATTTTCTTAAACCGCCCGGATGGCAAACAAAGCCTCCCCGTATTCCACCGGTTGGCCGTTCATGACCAGCCGGCTTTCCACGATGCCGGCCATTTCGGCCTCGATCTCGTTCATCAGCTTCATTGATTCGATGATGCACAGGACTTTGCCGGGTTGAATACGCTCGCCCACGCTGACGAAGGGCGGCGCATCTGGGGCGGAGCTCTCATAGAAGGTTCCGACAATGGGCGATTTGACCAAAACCAGGTTGGGGTCAGAAGGCTTTTCGCGGGGCGTCTGAAACGGCCCTGCCGGAGCGGCGGCATCGCCGGAAGAGGGGCCGGCCCCCGCACCTGCTCCGGCGGCGGCTGCCGCCGGTGCCAAAACGCCGGCGGTTGTGGCCACGATTTCCTGGCCGGCCACTCCGGCGCGCCGGATGCGAACACGCGTGTCCCCCCGCTCGACTTCGAGCTCCGCGATGCCGGTTTCGGTAACGAGCTGAATCAGCTCGCGAATCTGATCCACAGTCATCTAATGGACTAGATTAACAAACGTTCAGGCAGGGGCTGGGCGCCTGGCCCTGCCGGTGCGGTATTAGGGAGCGGAGCTCAGGGTCCAAACCGGGCTCACCGGGCTTTGAGCCTCTATGCGAGCCTGCGGTTCGATGGTATGCTCAAGACCGAGGGAAATCCGTTTGCAGAGGGCGCTGTGGCGGCTGGGTTGCGTAATGGCTGTGGTCACGGCGCTGTACGCGTTCCAACGGCCGTGGCGAGTGTACATCAGCATGGAGCCCTACGATAACATCGCGTTGCCCGCGGATTGGCAAGACGCCTCGGAATGGGTATTTGGCCGCTTAATGTACCCGCAGCACCCCAACGCCCGATTTGCGCGCTATGGCTTTCGGTGGGGCCGCCTGGACTGGCGGGAGGGAGGGACCAGCTGGAGTCAGGATTATCCGCGCGCCGATCGCCATTTCGCGCAAGCGCTGCGCCGCTTGACGCGCATCCACGTGCGGTCGGTCGAGCAACCGGTCAACCTCGACGACGTGGACGATGTGTACAACTGGCCGTGGCTGTGCGCCGGCGAAATGGGCGACTGGAAGCTGACCGACGCTCAGGCCAATACGCTGCGCGAGTTTCTGCTCCGAGGTGGGTTCCTGATGCTCGACGACTTCTGGAACCAGGACGAGTGGGACCGGTTCATGGAGAGTATGAAGCGGGTCTTCCCCGACCGGCCGATCGTCGAAATTGAAAACGCCGACGCCATCTTCCATACCGTCTACGATTTGGACGATCGTTACCAGATTCCCGGCCAGTGGGCTTTGGGGGGACGCGGCGGCGGTTACATGTCGCAGCGCGCGGCGGGGACGGTGGCGCACTGGCGTGGCATCTACGACGACAAGGGGCGCATCATGGTGGCCATGTGCTTCAACTCCGATCTCGGCGATTCCTGGGAGTGGGCGGACGACCCGGGCTACCCGGAGAAATATTCCGCGTTGGGCATTCGTATCGGGGTCAACTACGTCGTCTATTCGATGACCCACTGAAGACCTCTGCGGCCGATGCCCCTGGCTTCGGCCGGTGCCAAGCGCCCGCGATTCCGGCGGACCACACACCGCGCTTCGGCCGCGAAACGGGCGAGAGCCTTATGCTTCGGTTTGGCGCAGCAGACCGGTCAGCAGACTTTCGTAGGCATCGGTGACCGCCTCCCACGAATAGCGTTCACGGACTCGATCCATGGCCTTGCGGCCGAGCAGGGTGCGTTCTTCTTCGGCCATGTCGAGGGCGAGGCGTAACTGGTCCGCCAAATCCTCTGGTTCAAATGGAATCCCAACGCCTCCGGCCACTTCGGCGTTCTCCGGAGTATTGCGGTACAGCACGAGCGCGCCCCGGCCCATGGCTTCGATCAGCGCAGGATGAGTGCCTCCTACTTCGGTGGCATGAATGTAGGCGAAACAATGCGAGCCCAGCTGGCGGTAGCCTTCGCCGTAAATCGCGCCGGGAATGACGACGCGCGGGTCGCGCGTGTCGCGCACCCGCCGGATGTACTCCTGCGCATAAGGTGCGTCGCCCACCAACGCGAGCCGGTACGGCGTGCTGACGCTCTCAAACGCCTGGCGCACCTCGAGCGCGCGGTTCTCGGGCTCCATGCGGCTGACATAGAGAAAATACCGGCCGGGCTCGAGCCCGAGTCTGGTCACCAGGCTCCAATCCTCGATTCGGCCCGCATCGGCTCCATACGGGATGAATACGGTCGGCTTGCCGTAGCGCTCGCGATAGTAATCTTGGATGGCGCGGGCGTCGGTGACGATCGCGGTGGGACAAAACGTGGCAAGCCATTCCGAAAGCCGATACCAGCCCTTGGCAAGCCGATTCCACTTCACTCGTTTCCGCTCGATGCCATCGACGTTCAGAGCCACCGGGATGCCGAACCATCGCGGCCACCAGGTGAAGATGGCGTTAGCCGCATTGCAATAGAGCGCGGCATCGGTTCGATGGCTGATCAGGTGTAGGGTCGCGAGGCCGGTGTGCACAATCGTCTCGAGGTATTTATGCCTGATGGCGGGCAGGTAGCGGAGGTCGACGCCGCGATACTCGGTCTGGGGCAGGCGGTTGCGGCAGTACACGAAGACCTTGTGGCCACGCGAAGCCAGACGCGTCGAAAGCTGCTCGGCAAAGGTTTCGAACCCACCGTAACTGGCCGGTATGCCGCGCGTGCCGAGTAAGGCGATGCGCATCAGTTGGGCGGTGACTTCAGGTCTTCGCAGCCGCCGACCGCGACCGCATCAGCTTCTTGGGAGCCCTCTTGCTGACCGGTGCGTAGTGAAACCAACTGGCCATGTACGCGTCATCGACGCGGCGGCGAGCCTGGATCTGGCGTCGCTTGGCAACCACGCGTTTCCAATTCCGCGCCAGAAACCAGAGGGCCTTGAGGGAGGTGTGCTCCCACAGCAAGCAGCCGGCCACCACCACTCCGTCGCGGAGCGTGATGGAAACGGCGTTGCGCCAGTACAGGTCGGCGGATATGTTCTTGATGCGCATCAGGAACCGATTCTTCACCGAGTGCATGTTGATTTCCGGCGGCAGCGCGCGCCGGTTTCGGGGCAGGACTTTGCGCACATGGTAGCCGTGCGCATACGGTACGTACAGGCACTTCCATCCCAATAACTGCGCCCGCCAGGCGACATCTGCGTCCTCCCGGTAGGCAAAGAAATCGGCGTCGAAAAACTCGCCGTCGACCGCGATGTCTTCGATCATCGAACGGCGGTAGAGGGCCGCCGCTGCCGTGGCACCGAAAACATACTCGTAATTCAAATAATGGCCGTTGTCGATTTCTCGGCTGCCGCGGTCGAGGTGGCGGAGCATCGGGTTGAAGTAGATGCCGGTCGAATCCACTACCGCCGGAGCGGGAATCTCGAATTGCGGCGTCATCGCCAGCAGCTTGCCGCACACGCTCCCGATTCGCGGATCAAACTGACCGGCGTCCACCAGCGCCTGAATGAAATCGGGGTACAACAGCACGTCCGGGTTGAGCGTCAGCACCCATGCGCCGCGCGAAACGGCAATGGCTTGATTCTGCGCGGCAGCAAACCCGATATTTCGATCGTTGTATTCAATCCGGCAGCGATCTTCGAATTGTCGGAGAATTTCGACCGTGCCGTCGGTCGACGCGTTGTCGATCACCACGATCTCTTTGAGCGGATATTTCTGTTCCAGTACCGATTCCAGGCAACGCTGGATGAAGCGCCCACTGTTGTAAGTCACGATCGTGACCGAGACGAAGTCCTTATGCGCCATGAAGGAACGAACCTGAAATCCGAGTCTCCGTACTTCCGTCGCAACCTAGAGGTCCGCACCCAATCGGACCGCGTCGCCGCGGCCAAAGAAAAACCGACTGCCGAGCCGCACGACCTTGCCGTAAGCCACCACCGGCCGCGAGCTCGGACGCACAGCCGATTCAATCACTACACGCAGCAGAGATCCCGTTACAACCGCCAAACACACCGCACGCATCCCCCACGGGCGGAAATGCTTAGCCGAATACCGTAGTAGATTACCATACCAATAAATCAGTCGCATCTCTAGTGTCAATTCAAAAATCGAGTGCGCGCCTCTATGTTTCGCGACAGCATCCGGAGTGTAATACCAACAGTAGCCGCGATCGGCTGCTCGGCGACAGAAATCCACATCCTCGAACCAGAGCGGCCAGAACCGTTCATCAAAGCCGCCCAACTGCTCCCACACCCTTCGCCGAATCATAAGAAACGCCCCTGCCGGTTGATCGACCACTTGTCGGCTGGTGTAATCCAGCTCGAAGCCGCGGTAGGCGGCGTTGATCGGATTACCGCGCCACAGCCGGTTCAGCAAGAGAGCCTCCAAAGCCAAGACCGTGGCCGTGGGGAATTTTCGGACCAGAAAACCCACCTGCAGTTTCCCGTCGGGCCCCACCAATTGTCCGCAGGCGCCCGCCGCGCCCGGCAGATCACACGCCTCACACAGAGGTCTAAGGCTGGTCCGGACAACCGCGTCCGGGTTTAGCAAAAGGACGTAGTTCCGCTTTAGTGCGGAAAAGCCTTGATTCACTGCGGCGGCAAAGCCGCGATTCGTGGCATTGGCAATCAATCGCACCCCGGGACGCGCGGCTACTCTGGCGGTGCCATCGCTCGAGGCGTTATCGACCACCACGATCTCGGCACCGGTTGCGACAGCGGCATCCAGGCAAGGACCGATTACGGCGGCCGAATTATAAGTAACAATGATGATGCCGACGTCCACCATGTGTCACTCTGCCCCATCGCCTGTGAAAAGAAAATACAGACGCCAAAACCAGTCGAAGCCGGTCGCTTGCTGAATCTGGTGGATCAAACGCTCGTTCTGGGAAAGCCAAGAGTCAAATGCTTCCGGCTCGGCGAAGGTGGCCACGGACCGCAGCCTCCGCGCGTGGCGCAGGCCTTCAAGTTTTCCGTGAAGCCAAGCAAAACCGGTACCGTGGCGCGCCGCCACCGCGCCCCACAAAAGCTGCGCCACCAGGATCGCCCAGCCATGGCGGACGAGAAGGGGACGCGGATAGTGGAGCGCGACCAGGTAACACTGGTTACGCGCCAGGCGGCGCACCATATCCGGATGCCAGCGGCCCAGCGTGGCGCTCCCGTGATGCCAAGCGACAGCCTCCGGCACGTAGAGGCCCGTGATCCCCCGCGCCGCGCAGCGTGCGCCGAAATCCACGTCTTCCAAATAGGACTCGAAACTCTCCTGGAGGAGGCCGATGCGGTCGAAAATCTCTGCGCGCAAAAGGATGGCGGTCCAGGGCGCTGACGCGATTTCGCGGCGGGAATGGAAAAACGGCCCGTCGGCTCGCCCCTCTCCGGCGCGCCACGCGACTCCTCCGCGGCACAGCACATCGAAAGTGCCATCGATACAGGAATTCCGACTAGCCGACAGGATCTTGCCCGTAGCGAAGGCGGCACCGGCGGCGCGGAGGGTCGCCAGATAGGCAGGCGCGAGTTCCACGTCGTTGTTCAACACGGCGATCCAGGCACCGCGGCTTTCCCGGACGCCGCGGTTTACGGCGGCTGCGAAGCCGGCGTTGCGGCCCATGGGAATCACGCGAGCACCGCGCGCGCGGGCCAGTTCCGGAGCGCCGTCGGTCGAGCCATTATCGACCACCAGGACCTCCGAAGGCGTCTCGGTCTGCGCCTCGAGACTGGCGAGCAGACGCGCCAGCAGGTCCCGTCGGTTCCATGTCGGGACAATGACCGTTACGCTCATCGTAGCGTGCCCGTGCCGGTTGGTATCATGGACTCAATCTAACGGCTCTTGTTGCTTCTCTCGTTTTTCGGGCGCACTGGTGTGCGGCCAGAACCTCTCGGTCGTGCATTCGGTATACCTGCTGCCCATGTAGCGGGGCTTGACCAATACCTCGCCAATCGCTTCACGAACCAGCGGGCCTTCCAGGTGGTGACGGATTCAAAACTGGCTGACGCCGTCTTCACCGACCGGCTCGGTTCGGCTTTCGATAACAAACTGGCGGACCTGTTTGGGAAACCCGCCAGCCCTGCTGCCCCCAAAGAATCGGAGGACAAAAACGAGCTGGAGCCGGCTGCCGGGCCAGCCACCAGCTCGAACAAGCTGGCCGACCCGGCCGCCAACTCCAACTTCGGACGCAGCAAAGGGATGGTGTTCTTGGTCGATCCCAAATTCTGGCACGTACTCTGGTCGGCTTTCCAGCCACCCAGGGACTCCAGCTCCCGCCAGCTCGATCGCATTGCCGACATTGTAAGCCGCCTCAAACGGGATCCGGGGGAGAAATAGCCGGGCCGCCAGCCCGCTTCTCCCGCACCAGCAACTGGTAGCTAGCGACGAGCTTGCGGGTGAGCGCCGCCGTGTCCCAGTTCGTTTCCACCTCCGCGCGCGCCCGTGCGGCCATATCGCGGGCTTGCTGCGGATTCTCAAACAGCGTAAGAATCCGCTCGGCAAATGTGCCGGCATCGTCGGCCAGCGCGCAGAATTCGCCGTCTTTCTGAGCCAGTCCTTCGGCTCCGACCCTCGTCGAGACCACGGGGATGCCGGCCGCGAAGGCTTCGAGCAACTTGACCCGGACGCCGGAGCCACTCAAAATGGGGCAGACGAAAAGCGCGTACTCGGCGAGCCGCCCGCGCAGGTCCTCGACGTAACCGAGGATCTCAAGCGAATCCGAAGAACCGGCCCAGACGTGGGCGGGAGGAGGATCGGATCCGACCACCACCAGTTTCGCGCCCGGTTGCCGCTCCAGAATGAGCGGCAGTACCGACTCGACGAACCAGTCCACCGCCACGCGATTGGGCACATGACGGAAGCCGCCCACGAAGAGCATCGTAAGCGGCTGGCGGCCTCCCAGACGGCATTCGTACCGGGAGGTATCGATGCCGGCGCGCAAGCCAGCGTGGAGCCGGCCCGCCAGGCCGGGCAGGAATGACAATAAGTACGCGCGGCTGGCTTCCGTGCAGACTTGGACCTGATCCCAAACCGGCAAGGTCCCGAGCTCATAGCGCAACGCGCGCAAATATTCGACCCGCGCCTTGAATCGGTCCACAATTCTTCGCGTGCGTCGGAGGCCGCGGGCGATCGACTGAAAATAAATGTCGTGCTCGAACAGCGCCGTGACGATGCGCCGATAGGGGCCGCCATACTGCGCCATAGGAGTGTATTCGACCTGGAGCACATCGATCTGGCGGCGGTAGATTTGGCGATGGATCAACCATTCCACATCCGGGTGGGCGAATTCGCGGACGGCATATGGATCGAGCGAGCCGGACCCCGCCGGCCGGCCCGCGGGGCGCACGATCCATTCCGCCGAAGCGCAGAACTGACGCAGCTCCTGGTTGGCCTTCTCCTGTCCCGGCTCGTCCAGCAATTCCACCACGTGGACCTCAGCAAGTGCGACGAGCTCGCGTAGGGTCTGATACATGAACACGGCGCCGCCGTGCACGGGCGGGCAAATGGGATAGGGGGAGACGAACAAAACGTGCGGACGGCGGGGTGCCGCCTCGACGGAGGCGAACCGATCGCGATAATAGCCGCCGAGAGGACGCAGGAAGGCTTCGGTATCGGAGATCCGGGCCAGCCCGCGGGCCCTCGACCGCGACCGGACGGCTTGCGGGAGCTGAAGGAAGGCGTCCCACAGCGAGGCGAGGTTGGGGCGGCCGGGCGCGTCGCCAAACGCGACGCCCCAGAGCGCGCCGGCCCAGGCGAACCCGAAATGCCCCCACAGACGCCGCCACTCGTGAATGTTCTTCCAGGTGAACAGCAGGTAATTCTTTTTCAACACGGCCTCGATTCGCTCCTCGCTGAATCGCTTGCCGATGGTGCCGCGGTGCTCGTGATAAACGATGCTGCGCGGCTGGTATAGCACCTTCCATCCACGCTTCCAGGCCTGGTAGCCAAGGTCGGTGTCTTCCAGGTAGAAGGGCTCTAACAGCGCGTCGAAGCCACCCAACTCGAGAAATTTGCCGCGGTCAAAAGCGCACGAGCCGCCGCCACCGTAGAAACAGGGAAACAGGTCGTCGATCTCCGGGTCGATGCGGTGTCGCACACGCAGGCCGCCGTTCTGCCACCAGCCCTGGGTCAGGCCCGTCTCTTCGCGCGGCTTATCCGGATCTGTGAAAAAGATCTGACAGGAAACGGCAAAGACGGCGGGATCGTGGAAGCCTTCGAGCAGGGGAGCGAGAAAATCCGGGGACACGCGCATGTCGCTGTTGAGCAAGACCACCACGCGGTTGACGGCTTTCGCGACACCTTCGTTCGACCCACCGCCGAATCCCCGGTTGACGGGGAGGGCGACCACCTTCACGGAAGCGAAAGTGGCGCGCAGAAATTCGGCGCTGCCGTCGGAGGAACCGTTATCAACGACAATCACTTCGTTGGCCGGGTTTCCGGAAGTCGCTTCGATCACCGAGGGCAGGTATTTTTCAAGCAGTTCTTTGCCGTTCCAGTTGGGGATCACGATGGAAGCAGCCGAAGGGCCAGCCGGCGCGGAGGACTCATCCAGGCGACGGCGGCTGACGAGGTCCGTCACCATCAGCGCCAGCGCGCTCGAGGCCACTAGGAACGGCGAGAGCAACAACAGCGCGAGCGCGCGGACGAAGCGCTTCAGCAAGGCCATGTCAAGTGCCGGAGTGCCCGGCGCCGGAGCGTTCCGGGCCGAACCCGATCTTGCGGCCGAGCCGGACCCAGCGCGACGCCCGGTACAGGCTCAGTTGTGTTTCGAGCTCGGCCACCCGCGCGTCGAGTTGGGCGACCTGTTTGCCGAGCAGCCCAATGTGTCGTTCTCGCTCGCGCGGCACGTTCGCCGCGCGCGGGATGTAGACGAAAGTCGGATTTCCAGTCTGGGGGCAGTGCGCGCACACGGCCACGAAGAAATGCGCGTCGTCTGGCGCCGCCGCGCCTCGGTCTACCTGCACTTCAGCCGTGGTGCCTGCTTCCTGGGGCTGAAGGGTAACGCCTTCCACGTGGTTTCCCAAAAAAAGCGCCACATCGGGGAACACCGCCTTCAATTCGGAACGGAACTCGGCAAACTCGAATTCGTGTACATGAAGCGGGTTGGCGCCGTGGATGCCTCGCGACTCCGTATAGTAGAGCCGGTTCGGAGTCGAGACCACGAACTGGCCGCGGGGCGCCAGAACGCGTCGGACTTCCGCCAGAAACTCACGCCACTGGTCGAGGTGTTCGATCACTTCAAAGGCCACCACCAGGTCGAAGCAACCGTCGGGATGGGGCAGCGCCGTGCAGGAAGCCTGCTCGAACCGCAGGTTCGGCATGCGATACCGGTTGCGCGCAAAATCCACGGCTTCGCGAGCGACGTCGGCGCCCACTACGGAGTCGGCGACGCGCGCCAGTTCCGCCGCACCGTAGCCGGCCCCACAGCCGGCGTCGAGAACGCGCTTGCCGCGCGCCAGCCGAACGGCGAAAATATAGCGCGCCAGGTGCTCATTGAGCAGGTCGATGTCCACCTGACCAGGAACC
>JAGWQP010000509.1 GCA_028876805.1 Acidobacteriota bacterium
GAAGGTTGCTCTGATCACAGGTGCGAATAAGGGACTGGGCTTCGAGATGGCCCGGCAGCTGGGACAGGCCGGCGTCAAAGTGGTGCTAGCGGCCCGCGATCTCCAGAAGGGCGGAGCCGCGGCTCAGAAGCTCGAACACGAGGGGCTGGATGTCGAGTTCCTTAAGCTGGAGGTAACCGACAAGAACGACCAGCTGGCGGCATCTAGGTATCTCGAAGAGAAATTCGGACGGCTGGATATCCTGATTAATAACGCAGGCATTGCAGAGGATGTGATGGGCAGCGGGAAGGTGAGCACGACCACCGAAGATGCGATTCGCCGGACCTTCGAGACGAACTTCTTTGCTCCAGTGGCCCTGACGCAGGTGCTGCTACCCCTACTGAAGAAGAGCGATGCGGGTCGAATTGTGAATATGTCGAGCATTCTGGGGTCGCAAACACTGCATGCCGACCTGAAAAGCCCCATCTACGATTTCAAGTCGCTCGCCTATGATGCCTCCAAGGCAGCGTTGAACTCATTCACGATACACCTCGCGCACGAGTTGAAGGACACCAAGGTCAAGGTGAATTCGGCTCATCCTGGCTGGGTGAAAACGGATCTGGGCACCGACGCCGCGCCGATGGAGATTCCCGAGGGTGCAAAGACCGGTGTCGAACTGGCCCTTCTCGGTGAGGACGGCCCGACAGGCGGGTTCTTTCATTTGGGCAAGACCGTGCCCTGGTAAGGTCAGGCGCACAAGAGCCCTCGAGCGCTTCGAGTTTGAGCGCCAGTCGCTTGAGCGAGGATGATCGTACCTGCAGAATACGGCGCTCGATCGGGGCGGCTAGGAAGTTACTCCCGCCAATGTGGCTGCCGGCATTGCCCTCGCTACACGATCAACATGCAGTCTCCATACGAGTAGAACCGGTAGCGCTCGTCCACCGCGTGGCGATACGCCGCCAGAGTCAGCTCAGTTCCGGCGAATGCGCAGACCAGCAGCAGCAAGCTGGTCCGCGGCAAGTGGAAATTAGTCAGCAAGGCGCCAGTTCCGCGAAAGGGTACGCCCGGATAAAGGAAGATGTCGGTCTCCCCTTGTTGCGCGCACAGAGCACCCCTTGCCAGCGCGGTTTCGATGGTGCGGACGCTGGTGGTCCCCACGGCCACCAGCCGGCGCGCCGCAGCCATTTTGGCCGCATTCTCTTCACTGATTGAGTAGCGCTCCGTATGCAAGCGAGCCTGTTCGACTTCGTCGACGTGCAGCGGCTGAAACGTTCCAAGGCCAATGTGCAGGGTGACAGAGGCCACCTCTGCGCCCCGGGCGCGGCATTCCTCGAGCACACCCGGCGTGAAGTGCAGCCCGGCTGTGGGCGCCGCGACCGAGCCTTTTTCCTGCGCGAACACCGTCTGGTATCGGTCGCGGTCCCAAGGCCGGTCGGCGCGTTTGATATAAGGCGGTAGCGGCACATGTCCGATTTTTTCGAACTTCTCAAATGGGTCCGCATCCGTAAGAAATCGGATGGTGCGCGCACCGAACGCGCCGCGCGCCACGATCTCACCCTCTAGCCCATCTTCGAAGCGGATGCGCTCGCCGGTTCGCATTTTCCGCCCGGGGCGCACCAGCGCCTCCCACTCTTTTCGGTCTGCGCTCACCTGACGCAGCAGGAACACCTCCGCTCGCCCGCTGAGATACTCGCGCCGCTTCGGATTCCTTTTGCCGACGGGCAATGAGTGGGCGCCGGTGCGCCGGCCTATGAGCCGCGCCGGAAACACGCGTGAATCATTGAGGACCACACAGTCACCGGCGCGAAGGAATTGAGGAAAGTCGCGAAATTGGCCATCTCCCCAGCGCTTCTCGTCGCGGTAAACCACCAGCATCCGGGAGGCCGCCCGGTCGGCCAGGGGCTCTTGCGCGATCAGTTCGTGCGGCAGCTCATAATCGAAGGCGGCCAGTTCCATCCATTCACTGTAACGGAAACAGTAAACTACCCTCGCCTAAAGGCGAGGGCTTGTGACTGCGGTTGAAAGCCGCCTGAAGCGAAACAAAGGCGACAGACGATTCTCGACCACGTCACGTTCGGGCGATAGCCCGCACTGCCATCTGAGCGGACAAACCAAAGCGCTCGCGGACTTGGTGGTAGACCAGCTTGTCGAGCGCCAACTGTCGGAAGGTCTTGTGATGCCACGCCTGCTCGCTAATCCAAGCGCAGGCCCCATTGGCGGTCTCGAAGCTACGGCGCAATCCGTCCGGGTCGCCAGGCGAGACCTTGACTGTGACGGTCAGTCGCGTAATTCAAATGAAGCTTGCTCTTCGCCGAGCCACAGCTCCGGCCGATACTCCAAGGGCCCGGAGTTCAACCCATACCGGTCCCGGATCTTTTCGACTCGCGCGCGCAAAATTCGCTTGGCGCCGCTGCCGAGGTAGGCGCTATGTTCAAACAGTTTCCGGTAATCGAGGGCCAGGGCGGGGAAGTTGTCTTCGAGCCACGGCAACAACACCTTCTGGGCGCACGGCATCAAAAACAGCGGCCCTGCGCCGAAGTATTGAGCCCCCGCATCCCGCGCCCGCCTGGCCAACCGGTCGAGTGCGCGCTCGCTGTCGGTCAGCAAGGGCATGATCGGGTTTGGAAACACCCCGACCACCAGCCCCGCCTGGGCGAGCTGCCGCACCGCTTTGAGGCGCAGCGCCGGCCGGGGCGCCCGCGGTTCCATAAGCCGCGCCAGTTTCTCGTCGAGCGTGGTGATCGTTATATTGATGCTGAGCACATTCGCTCGAGCGATCTCCCGCAGCAGTTCGAGGTCGCGTACGATCAGGTCGGATTTTGTGGTGATTCCTAGATGCCGCCCCCGCTCGCGCGCAAATGCCTCCAGAATCGAACGCGTGCGGCCAAAACGGCGCTCGGCCGGCTGATACGGGTCGGTGGCCGTGCCGATGGCAATGTGGTCTTTCCGATCGATGCGCCTGAGCTCTAGGCGCACCCGGTCCGCCGCCGCCGGTTTGGCGTAAATCTTGTCTTCGAAATCCTGGACATCCAACTCCATGTACTCGTGGGTGTAGCGCGCGTAGCAATATTTGCAGCCGAACTCGCAGCCGCGATAAGGGTTGATGGTCCATTGGAAGGGCATGTTCGGCTTGGTGCGGTTGAGAATGCGGCGCGCCGCGATTTCAAAGTAGGTGACGCGCGATTTGGCCTCCAGCAACTCACTTTCGGAGGCGAGCCTTGCGATGCCTATTAACGCCATCTTGTTATTTTCGCCTTTTCTTCGCCTTGATGCAAGGGGGGAGTGGGCTATGGTGGAAGGGTGAGGGCGCTGGTTAAATCCAAACCCGAGCCGGGGTTGTGGCTCGAAGAGGTCGAAACCCCGCCCGTGGGGATCAACGACGTCCTGATCCGGGTCGAGCGCACCGGTATCTGCGGCACGGACGTACACATCTACAAGTGGGATGAGTGGGCCCAGCAGACCATCCCGGTGCCGATGATCATCGGCCACGAGTTTGTCGGCCGTGTAGTCCAGGTGGGCTCGAACGTGGGCGACCTCTGTGCCGGCGAGATCGTTAGCGGCGAAGGCCACGTGGTGTGCGGCCGCTGCCGGAATTGCCTGGCAGGACGGCGGCATTTATGCGCCCGTACGCAGGGGGTGGGTGTGAACCGCCCCGGTGCGTTCGCCGAATATATCGTTTTGCCGATGGCGAACGTCTGGCGTCACAGCGGCTCGATTCCGTTAGATATCGCGGCCTTCTTCGACCCCTTCGGCAACGCGGTCCACACCGCACTGGCCTTTCCGGTCTTGGGCGAAGACGTGCTGATCACCGGAGCCGGCCCGATCGGAATCATGGCCGCCGCCGTCGCCCGGCATGCCGGTGCGCGCTACACCGTGATCGCCGACATCAACCCCTATCGCCTTGAGCTGGCGCGCAAAATGGGTGTGACGCTCGCGATCGACCCGCGTGAGACCCAATTGCCGGACGTGCAGAAACAGCTAGGAATGACCGAGGGCTTCGATGTCGGCCTTGAGATGTCCGGCAACCCGGCTGCGTTCCGGGACATGATCGCCAACATGAGTCACGGCGCCAAAATCGCCATGCTCGGTATCCCTTCCGACGAGATGTCCATCAACTGGCAGAAGGTCGTCTTTAACATGCTCACGATCCGTGGCATCTACGGCCGCGAGATGTATGAGACCTGGTACAAGATGACGGTGATGATCCAATCCGGCTTGGATATCGCCCCTGTGATCACGCACCGCTTCTCCTACCGGGAATATGAACAAGCTTTCGAGGTGATGGCCTCCGGCAACTCCGGTAAGGTGCTTTTGTACTGGGAATAGCCGTTCACTTGGCCGGCGGCTTGTAGCCGTCAAGCGAATACTTGTGGTCGCGATAGTATTTGCCGGCGTCGTTCAGCCGCCAGGAATCCGCGGGATGGCAGAACGCGCACTCCTTCTTGGTTCGGCGCGAATATTCTGGCTTGGCCGAGACCCCTATGGTATTGAGGAACAAGGCGGCCCCCAGAATTCCCGCGAGCGCAATCAGTTTCAGCACGCCTCTCATCAAGGGCTTCTTATCGACGAGACGCTGGCTTTTCCCCCATTGTTACACCCTCCCGGGCGCGAGTTCCTTGAGGGCGGCCGCGAAGGCGTCGTAGGCTCGACGCCCAAACAGGACGAAAATCGCGGTCCGAACCCTTCGGTCGGGCGGTGCGAAATACCGCATCACTTCGCGCAACGCAATGGCCGCTGCTCGATCGAGCGGATAGCCATACACGCCCGTGCTGATGGCCGGGAAGCTGATCGTCTCCACGCCGCGGCTCTCGGCGAGTTCCAGGCAGGTGCGATAACACGAAGCCAGCAGCTCGGGCTCCCCGTGCCGCCCATCGCGATAGACCGGTCCGACGGCGTGAAAAACGTACTTTGCCGGCAAATTTCCCGCCCCGGTGGCAACGGCACCGCCGGCCGGGCACTGGCCGATCTCACTACGGATCCGGTCGAGCTCGCGCATGATCTCTGGCCCGCCCGCCCGATGGATGGCGCCGTCGACGCCGCCGCCGCCGGCCAGCGCCGAATTCGCAGCATTGACAATCGCGTCGGCCGCGACGCGCGTGATATCGCCTTCGCGCAAGGCGACCGTTTGTCCCGACGGGCTCGTCCACTGCATGTTATCTATTACAATCGATGAAAGACCCCATGCGAAACTCACTGGTCATTGGCGTGGGCGTCGGCGTCGTCGTAATCGCGGCGCTCGTCGCCAGTATCTTCTACATACAGCGCGGCGCGCACATCGAAGTGAAAGGCCGTGTCCTCAAAGTGCGCACGGCTCCCCTCGACGAACACAGCTCGGCCGCCGTCGTGGATTTTCGATTCACAAATCCGGCCAATTACCCGTTCATGGTCCGTTCTGTGACCGTGATTCTGGAGGATGGCGCCGGCGCGCAGTCGGAGGGCTTGACCGTTGCCGACTCCGATATGGGGCGCCTGTTTGACGCGGTTCCCCTGCTCGGCCAGAAGTACAACCCCACGCTTATCGCGCGCGAGAAAATCGCGTCCCACGAGTCCGAAGACCGCATGGTCGCCGCGCGTTTTGAAGTGCCCGACGATCGCTTGGAGGCCCGCAAACGGCTTGTGCTTCGCATCGAGGAGGTCGACGGGGCGGTATCGGAGATCAGCGAAAAGTAGCGGCGTCTAGCGTCGCAAAACTGCGTAGTGCGGATCGAGCGTCACTTTCAGTGGCGCCTGCCGCAAGGCCACTGTGAAGGTGACAGGATCGCTCGCCGAACGCACCCACTCGGTCAGATTCTGCCCGCGCGCCAACTGGATCTCCACCGGCGTCAGGACGCTAAAATTTTCTCCAACATCGGATTGCGTCAGCGTGCCCACCAACCTCAGCGCGGGGGCCCTGCCCTTAAGCGTGTAGCTCATCTTGAGCGTCGGCACGCCGGTGCCATAGACCCACTGGTCAAAAAAGTCCTCCAGCTGTCTGTCTTCCCCATCCGGGGGGAGGAACTGCGCGGCCAGGCCGCGGAAGTCCTCGGTCGAGATAGCACGCCGCCCAAAACGCTTGACGGTTTCCGCCAGCATGGCGAAAAACCTGCTGTCGCCCATCCGTTGCCGCAGCATGTGCAGGATCCAGGAACCTTTGCCGTAGGTGATCACGCGCCAGGCGCGCGGCTCCAACGAGCTTTCCAGTCGAGTGCCCAGCACGAGTGGCCCTGCGGCGTCCACCGGTTGACCGGATTGGCTCTTCTCGAGCAAGGCCGCCCGGTAGTTGTCGAGCAGCATTTCCAAGTCACGGGCGCCGCGGCTCTTTTCCAGGAATAGCAAGGCGGAGTAGTTCGCGAGTGCCTCCATGAGCCAATCATCGCGGTAGGAGGCGCTGTACACCAGACCGCCCCACCACTGGTGTGCAGTCTCGTGGGCTTGCAGCAGCTCATCGAAAAAGAGCGCGTCGGCGGCCGGCATGCGAGTCTCCGCCGGATTCACATAAGAGCGCGTCGAAAGGTAGATCATGCCCGGGAAACCTTGACCGAAGGTTCCGGGAATCGGCGAGACCGTCAAATGCGAAACGGTGGGAGGGCCGAACTTGGAGGCCATGAACTGAAGGGCCGAGGCGACATCGTCAGCGAGTCGGCTGAGGCGTGCCAGCGGATCGGCGGGAAGAGGCACAGGCGGCGGCTGGGGGATGTCCAAAGCCGCTCGCGGATTCCGGCGCCCCGGGACCACCACTGGGGAGGCCGGCGGAAGTGGCGGTCGAGGCTGCAAGGACGGCTCAAGCGACCGGTTGGCGCAC
>JAGWQP010000510.1 GCA_028876805.1 Acidobacteriota bacterium
GATGCCCGAGGGTGAAGACCTCCGGCTTGTGGCCGGCCTGGCCGACAAACGGGTTGTCGGGCGGGATTGTGCCATCGTCGCGCAGGCGCAGCACCTTGCCGCCGTCGGTATTGGGATTCTGGGAGTCCTGGGGCTTGCTGCCGCTCACGGTCATGAAAATCGTGCCGTCCCGCCCGAAGGCAACCCGCGAGGGACCGCTTCCGTCGGTCACGAAGATGTCCCGCATTTGTGTGAGCGCGCCGTCTTCCCAGCGTCCACGCGCCAGCGCCGCGACGCGCCGCCTTTCGTCGAGCGGCTTGGTGTAAGTGAGGTACAGCCAATGATTCTCGGCAAACTGCGGATCAACAGCGATATCCATGTAGCCGTGAATGGCTCCGGGCAAACCCGATTCGCCGGCGAAATAGGCGGCCGGGCCGCCCCCTACGGGGTGGGGATCGAGCACGCCCTGGCGAATGATGCGGAGGCGGCCGGCCCGCTCGGTCACGAGCATCGTGCCGTCGGGAAGGAAGGCGAGACTCCACGGGTATTCGAGCGAGGTAGTCACAGCGGTCACGCGGATTCTCTCACCCTCCGCGGTGTCAAACTCCATCGGCAGGCGTGGCAGCGGGCGGCCGGCGAGTCCTAGCGGCGCCACCGGAATGCCGTTTTGAAACGGGACCCTCTGTTGGGCGGACCCCAGCGCGGAACCCAGCGTGGCAGCGCACACGAGAGCGCATGCGACCCGTTGTCGGTGGTTTCCTCGAAGCCGATTCTTCATCAAGATTCCTCGATGTTCGATCGTACATTTCGAGGAATCGTGTGTCAATTCGGAGCAAGGACTTATAATCGCTCGAATGGGAGACCTGCCATCCTCGGCCGGAGTGAGCCCACCGAGCGTGCGCCTCGACCGAGACCGCCCGTTCTTGGGCATTCACGCGGTCAACGTCTACGTTCGCGATCAGGACGAAAGCTTGCGATTCTATGCCGACCAGCTCGGCTTTCAGGTGGCGTTTGACGCCCGGCTCCAGTCGGGAGACCGTTGGGTGGCAGTGGCGCCCCCCGACGGTACGGCGGTGCTCGCCCTGGTCGTGCCGAAGCCCGACTCGTACCAGTACCGACTCATCGGCCGGCCCACCGACATTGTTTTCGTCACTGAGAATGTGATCGTTACCTATGAGGAGTGGCGCAAGCGAGGCGTCCGATTTCTCTTTGCGCCACGCCTGAGGCGGGTCCAATACGAGCACCGCCCGCCGGCGGGCCGCATGGCGGTGACCTCGATTGCACCTGAAGAGCGGCCGGCGATTTGGGGAGGGGTGTTTACACGGTTCAAGGATTTGGATGGGAACTCATTTGCGCTTGTCGGTTTCGACGAGGTCAATCGGGCGATCGACGCCCAACGGCGGCAGCTTGCCGAGAAAGCCGAAGCCGAACGCCGTGGTGCACAGGAAGTGGCCATCGCCAAGCAGGTGCAGGCCCGGCTCTTCCCGCAACGGCTGCCGCCCATCGAGACTCTCGAGTATGCCGGCGTTTGCATCCAGGCTCGCCAGGTGGGCGGCGATTACTACGATTTTCTGGATCTGGGCCACGGCCGTTTCGGGCTGGTGATCGCCGACATTTCCGGCAAAGGGATCGCCGCGGCGCTCCTCATGGCCAATCTGCAGGCCAATCTTCGCAGCCAGTGCGCGATCGCCCTGGACCAACCGGAGCGCTGGTTGGGTTCCGTCAATCAACTCTTTCACCAGAGCACCGACGAAAGCGCCTATGCGACTCTGTTTTTCGCCGAATATGACGACCAAACGCGACGGCTGCGTTACGCCAACTGTGGGCATCTCGCCGGATTGATCATCCGGAGCGACAACCGTGTGGAGAGGCTGGATGCGACCGGCACCGTGCTGGGACTCTTCAAAGAATGGGAGTGTGCGATCTCTGAGCGCATGCTGTTTCCCAAAGACCTGTTGGTGCTCTACACGGATGGGATCACCGAATCATTTAACGAGGGCGGCGACGAATTTGGGGAACCGCGCCTGGTTCAAGCGCTGCGAAAGATTCGAGACAAACCCGCCAAGACGGTAATTGCGTCGATTGTCGACGAGGTACGGCGGTTCAGTCGCCAGGAACAGAACGACGACATTACCCTGATTGTCGCCAAGGGCAGAGCGCAAGCGTGAGGCCGGTAGTTTCCTTTCAGGAAGCGACAGGGGCGCAAGCGGAGTGGTACCGGAGACCCAGGGGGCCGATGTAGGAGGACTGCGGGCGGATCAGCCGGCCCTCCTGGAGCTGCTCCAGGCAGTGTGCGGACCAGCCGAGGACCCGGCCGACGGCGAAGGTCGGCGTGAATAATTCGGCCGGCAATCCCAACCCATGCAGCAGCAGCGCCGTATAGAACTCGACGTTGGTCTCGAGCCGGCGGCGAGGCCTGTGCCGGCGAAGCAGGCGCAGCGCCGTCTGTTCGACACTTCGCGCCAAATCATATAGGCGGCGATCCCCGTCATGAGAATAGAAGCACTCGGCGGCTCGGGCGAGCACGTCGGCCCGTGGATCGCGCACGCGGTAAACGCGATGGCCGAATCCCATGAGACGCTCGCCTCGTGCCAACCGGGCTTCGATGACGGTTTCCGCACGCTCGGGCGTTCCGATCTCGAATACCATATTCAGCGCAGGTCCCGGGGCACCCCCATGCAAGGGGCCCTTGAGCGCCCCCACCGCGCCCGTGATGGCGGAGATGATATCTGACCGCGTGGAAACGATGACTCTGGCGGCAAAAGTGGAGGCATTGAGGCCGTGATCGCAGACCGTGTTGAGATAAGTTTCAAGCGCACGGGCACGCTCGACGGCCGGCTCGACGCCAAAGACCTGGTGGAGGTAGTGAGCCGCGTGCGGGAGATCGGAGCGAACGGGAACGGCCGGCTCGCCGCGGAGTAGCCGCCAATAGGTGCCAACCAGGGTGGGGAAGGAGCCGATCGCGGTCATCGCATCATCGAGCGGGTTTTCTTCGCGGCCGAGCGTGAGAAGCGGGACGGCCATGCGCAGGGCATCGATCGGGGACGCCTTGGCGGCAGCGGCTTCGCGAAGGAGTTGAGCGGCGGCGCCGGGTACCTCGCGACGCCTCGCCAGTTGCTGCGCGAAGTCCCGGTGCTCGGTTGGCTCCGGAATGCGGCCCTTGAGGAGTAAGTGGGCGACCTCCTCGAAGCTGGCATGCTCGGCCAGATCTTCTACGGCGTAGCCGGCGAGGATCAATTTTCCGCCTTCTCCGTCCACCAGACTCAGCCGGGTCTCGGCGGCCACCACGCCCTCCAGGTCCTGTGTCATGCCTTCATCTTCAAGCGCCCTCGGTCTGGTGTCAATATTGATTCTAAAATCAATATATGAGTGGTAGTGGACCGTACTTTTCTGCCCAAGAGGCTGCCCGCGCCCTGGGCGTGACCGCGGCGACTCTCTATGCGTACACCAGCCGCGGGCAACTGCACTCGGAGCCTGTACCGGGCCGGCCGAGAGAACGGCGCTACCACCGGGAAGACATCGTGGCGTTACGGGATCGCAAAGAGGCCCGCCGCGACCCGGCCAAAGCGGCTGCTCGAGGACTGCATTGGGGCAGCCCGGTACTCGATTCCGCGATCACGCTGATTCACAACGGCAAGCTGTACTATCGCGGTCAGGATGCGGTGAAGCTTGCGGAGACGGCGAGCCTGGAGCAGGTGGCGGCGTTGTTATGGGCGGCGGACGCCGCCGAACTGCCCCGGCTGTTTGAACAGCCGTGCGCGCTCCAGGCGCGCCAACTGGCGCGCCTGCGCGAGTGCACGAAAGATCCGATCACGCTCCTGCAAGCCGCCTTACCGCTGGCGGGATCGGCGGACCTGGCGTCCTACGATCTGCGACCGGCGGCGGTCCGCCAGACGGGAGCGCGGATTCTTCGGCTCCTAACGACGGTGGTGGCAGAAGATCCCGCCCGCGTTGCGGTTCATCAGGCGCTGGCAGCCGGATGGGCTCGGAAAACGACCGCCGCCGAGGAGGCGATTCGAGCGGCGCTGGTCGTCTCGGCGGACCATGAACTGAACGTCTCTGCATTCACGGCGCGGTGCGCCGCTTCGGCTGGCGCCCCTCCCTACGATGCCATATCGGCTGCGATGGCAACCCTGAAGGGTCATAAACACGGGGGCGCTACCAAGCGGGTGTCCGCGCTACTGGCCGAGATCGAGACGCCGCGACGGGCGCGCGCCGTGTTGGTGGACCGGCTGCGCCGTGGAGAGCCCATACCAGGATTCGGCCACCCCCTCTATCCGAACGGTGATCCCCGCGCGGCGGTGTTGCTCAAGCTGGCCGAGGCGAGCGGCAGCCACCCGGAGTGGCGTCTGGTAAGAAGCCTAGGACAGGCGGGCTCAGAGTTGCTGCAGGAACAGCCAAATCTGGATTTCGCGTTGGTGGCCGTGGCGCGAACCCACCGCCTGCCTCGGGACGCGCCGCTGATTCTGTTCGTCCTGGGGCGCACCGCCGGCTGGATCGGCCACATGGTGGAGCAATATGCCATCGACGAGCTGATCCGTCCACGGGCTCGTTACACGGGGCCGGCGCCGGTCTCAGCCGAGATCGCCTACTGAAATTCGGTCGAAGCGAGCAGGCGGCTACCCGCAGTTCCTGCGCTTTGGGATCACTGCCGACTCCGCCGGCCCGATGATGTGCCGGTAGGACTTGTCCGGTTCGAGCACCCCGCCGGCCTGCGATTCTGGCTTTAGTTGAAACCCATTACGACGAGACAGGTCCGCATAGGTGTCAGATGATTCCCTCGGGTAGGAGCAGAGCGCAAGCCGGGTTGCTGCCGTTGGGCGCGAACGCCATCCTCTCCACATGTGCCCAGAGCTTTGGCGATCGATTGACCGTTACCTCACGGAGAATCTCGTTGGGGCCGATCCGGCGCTGGATCGAGCCTTGCAGGCGAACGCGATGGCCGGGCTTCCACCAGTCGATGTCACTCCCACCCTCGGCAAACTGCTTCACCTGCTGGCTCGCATTCAGGGCGCGAAAAGCATCCTCGAGATCGGAACGCTCGGGGGATACAGCACCATCTGGTTGGCCAGGGCGCTTCCACCGGAGGGAACGCTCGTCACTCTTGAAGTCGACGCCCAACATGCTGAGGTGGTATCGGCGAATCTCACGCGGGCGGGACTGCGGTCCCTGATCGATCTCAGAGTCGGCCGCGCTTTGGATTCTCTCTCTCAATTGCATCGGGAGGGTGCGGAGCCGTTCGACCTGGTATTCATCGACGCGGACAAACCCAACAACCCAGCCTACTTCGAGTGGGCGCTTCGCTTCTCGCGCCTGGGCACGATCATCATCACCGACAATGTTGTGCGAGAGGGCTCCGTGATCGACGCCGCCAATGCTGACCCGCGGGTTCAGGGGGCTCGCAGCTTTATGCAAAGACTCTCCGCCGAACCGCGCGTCGAAGCGACCGCCATCCAAACGGTCGGTGACAAAGGCTATGACGGGTTTGCCTTAGCCCTGGTCACCAGGGCGGGATAATCCGGCGGTCAGAGCGCCTGCTCGACGATCCGGGCGAGCTCTTCGGGCGTGAGAGCAATCGGGTTCCCCTTCATGCTATTGGTCTGTGCGGCTTTCTCGACCAAGCCCGGGATATCCTCCCTCGAGAGGCCGTAGGTGCGGAGGCCGGGGATCTCCAGTTTCCGGCAGAGGGCGCCGACCCATTCGACGCCATCCTCTGCCGCCGCGTGTGGCTGGTCAGTGAGCAATCGAGCCACCTCGCTGTAGCGCAGCAGTCGCGAGCTCTCAGGCGCTCGGGCGCGCAGGGCTTCGACGTTGACCTCCATCGCGTGCGGCAGCACCGCCGCGCAGGCAGCACCGTGCGGGGTGGGAAACATGCCGCCGATCGCCGCGGCGAACCCATGCACGGCGCCGAGGCCGGCATTGGCCAGAGCCATGCCTCCCAGCAATGCCGCCCAGCACATCGACGTGCGCGCCTCCAGGTTGCCGCCGTTACCCCATGCGCGTGCCAGAGCGGTGGCGGCCGAACGGATGCCTTCCACGCACAGCGCATCGGTCATGGGGTTGGAGCGCAGGGAAACCCAGGACTCAATCAATTGCGTGAGGGCGTCCAGGCCGGTGGACGCCGTGACGGGGCGGGGAAGACCGACCGTCAGTTCCGGATCGACCACCGCCAGAGTTGGCAACATGCCGGCGCTGCGCATGCTGGCCTTCATGCGATCATCGGGTGAGCCGACGACGGCGTTGCGGGTCACTTCCGATCCGGTTCCAGCCGTGGTGGGAATGGCGATGAACGGCCGAGACGGGCGCTCGAGCGGCTGCCCGCGTCCAATCACTTCCAGATAGTCCAGGGGATCGCCTGGATTCGCCATCAGGGCGGCCAGCGCCTTGCCAGCGTCCAGAGCGCTGCCTCCGCCAACGGCAATCACCAGATCGCAGCGCTCCTGGCGCGCGTACGCTGCGCCGCGACGGACCAGCTCGACGGTCGGCTCGCCCGCCACCGCGAACCGAAAACAGGTGATGGCGGCAGCTTCCAGGCTATTGACCAGCGGTCGAGCGCGCTCGCCGGAGGCTCCGGTGACGACCAGGGCGCGCCGACCCATCTCCGCCGCAGCTTGGGGCACTTCCCTCACGCGCCCGGCGCCAAAGATAATGCGCGCTGCGGTGGCGAACTCGAAGCGCATGCCGCCTACCAGTCTTCGTCCTGGGGAAACAGATTGGAGTACAAAATTCGGGTGCGCGGTTCGACCAGCATGTCCGGCACCTTCGCCAGCCAGGCCTTGTAGTGTGCGGTTTCGCGGTGCCGGGCCGGGGCTTCGGCGTCACGATACACCTCGTAGAGAGCGAAGCGCGTCGGATCCTCGGCCTGTTCGAGTAGATCAAACCGCACGATGCCAGGCTCTTGGATGCTATTCCGCGCGTTTTCCAATGTGGCCTCGCGAAACGCGTCCAACCGCTCCGGTTTGATGTGGAGATTCACGATCAGGATAACCATAGATGTCTATCGTCGCACGGGTCCTCCAGGCCGGCTTCAACGGCTGCCGGCGCCGGGATAGAAGTGCAGGTCGACGGTGTAGCCCGGCACCGCGACGCGCACGACATACCGCACGTCGATGCGCAGGCCTTGCTGGGAACGCAGGATCTTAACGTCCCCAGGTGTTACCGGTAGATTAAGCGCGTGCGCCCGATCGAGCACCTGCGCACGCAGCGCTTCGTCCGGCTGGGCGGGCGTGCCGCGGCGCGCGGCGATGTCGGCTACGAAGCTCTCAAGCTGTCGGTCGCGAATATAAATCGGGGTGACCTTTAGGGCGAACCATCCCAGGCCCGCCAACACGATTAGGGCGGCGGCAATGCGCCAGCGCGGGACGTGGTTCACGGCTCGCGGCCGGTTTCCTTACTGGAAGCGCAGAGCTCTTCCCAAAAATCCTCGGAGCCCGGCTTCCACTCGGGAGTTTCCCTGCCGGAGATCTGCAACTCCTCTTCCTTAAGCGTGCCATGGCCGTAGGGACAGATGTATTCGATGCGCGGCCGGCCGAACTGCAGCATGCGGCTCCACGAGCCGGTCTCGACGGGCATACGCAGCCGGCGCAGGCAGACCCGGCAACGATAGCGCTGATCCCACACGGCTATAGACAGCGCTCCACAACAGAGAAGAAACCAGATCAGAACCGCAAGCGTGTACGGCAGATCGTAAGCGAAACGGGACGGCTTGAAGTTGGCGTACACGCTGGGGAGCGGAGGCCATATCACGTCCAGCAGCAAACGCAATCCAAACAACGGTACGGCGACGACGGCGATTTTTGCGACGAAATAGACCCAATACTTCATACCGTTTAGACCCTAGTCTCTACTATTAGTTTCCAAAAATCGCGGTGCTTCGCGCAACCGCCAATCCGCTATTGCCGGAAAAAGTGCCGAGCGAGAAAGAATAGATTCGCCGGCCGTTCGGCTAACCTGCGCATCAGGTAAGGATACCAGGTTTTACCGAAAGGCACATAAAGGCGTAGTCGATAGCCTTCGGCTACGAGGCGGCGCTGCAGGTCGCGGCGAATCCCGTAGAGCATCTGAAACTCGAAGCGATCTCGTCCGATCCCTTTTCGAGCGGCATAAGCCTTGGTTTGGTCGATGATCCGTTCGTCGTGTGTGGCAATCGCCGGCTGATCCGATTGATCGAGGAGCAACCTCATCAGATCGAGGTAGTTACGGTCCACATCCGCCTTGCGGGCGAAGGCCACGCTGGCAGGCTCGAGGTAGGCGCCCTTGCATAGGCGGACGCGAATCCGGCGCGCACAGAGACGCTCGATGTCTTTTCGGCTGCGATAGAGATAAGCCTGGATCACCGTTCCGACCGAGCCGTATTGGGCGTAGAGATCTTCCACTAGACCGAGCGTGCGGTCGGTGTATTCGCTCGACTCCATATCGATGCGAACAAAACCGGTCAGTGACGCGGCCCGCTCGACAAGCTGCGCGACATTGGCGCGGCAGGCGTCGGCCGACAGGTCCAGGCCGAACTGGGTCAGCTTGAGGGAAACGTTGCCCCGGACTCCATGTTCATGAATCGCAGTGAGCGCACGGAGGTAGACGTCGCGGGCTTGTGCGGCCTCCCCCAGAGAGGTGACGCTCTCCCCCAGATGGTCCAAAGTCAGGACGATGCCTTCGTTGTTGATCCGGCGGCCGACGCGCAGGGCGTCGTCCAGAGTTGGGCCGGCCACAAAACGCGCGGAAAGTCGCTGAGCCAGCCGGGAAGTCTCCACCCACCTTCTCAAGTGCCTCTGGCGCGAGAGGAACAGGAAGATGCTGCGCACAACTTCAGGCTAACATCTGACGCTCGACGGTGACCTGGAGCCGCCGAAGGCCCGCACTTCGCCCGCCGTCAGGTGCCGCCATTTGCCGATCGGCAGATCCCCAATACGAATCGGGCCGAGCGCCGTGCGCACGAGCTTGAGCACCTTGCTGCCGAGGGCTTCGATCATCCGACGCACCTGCCGGTTGCGTCCCTCGGTCAAGGTCACCTCGAGGAAGGTGCGAGTCGCGCTGTCCCTCACCCGCGTCACCACCGCCGGCCGGGTGAGGCCATCGGAAAGCGGAACACCGCGGCGGAGTTGATCGATCTGTTCGTCGGTCAGCCGCGTCGCGGTCTTCACCTGATAGGTCTTGGGCACCTTGTGATCGGGGTTCATGACGTGCTCCGCGAATGCCGTGTCGTTGGTGAGCAGCAACAGCCCGCTGGTGTCGAGATCCAGACGGCCGACCGGCACCAGCCATAGGCCCGCATCCTGAAGCAAGTCATAGACCGTCGGCCGGCCTTGTGGATCGCGGTAGGTCGTGAGATAGCCTTTGGGTTTGTACAGTAACAGGTAGGTGTGGGCGGCTTTCCGGAGCGGCTTGCCATCGAGGGTGACGTGGTCGCGCTCCAAGTCGACCCAATGATCGGCATTCCGCACGACGCAGCCGTTGACACGGACCCGTCCGGCGCCAATCCAGCTTCGAGCCTCCGTGCGCGATCCCATCCCCGCCTTGGAAAATACACGTTCTAAAGTCTTTTGACTCCGCTTGGCGGCCGACTTGGAGGCATGGGGCATGTCACATCGGGTTCAGGACAATGGAGTACGCCAGATTCGTCAAGGGGTAGGAGTTTGTGGAGCCCGCCAACGACTGAACCTGCACGGTCCCCACGAACCTCGGCTCGGTTCCGCCCTCAACCAACTTAGCATCATCCCGCACTGTTCTGGGCCCATGCCTGACGGCGTGGAGGTGGAGCCGATAGGGCGGGCGGGTAGAGAATTTGAATTGGGGGCCGCGAGCGATCGAGGTGAGCGCGACGGTCGTGCCCGACCTTGTCGACACCACCGGCACCCGCATTTTCCATGACCCGGCAGACCGTGGAGGCGTTGGCCTGCCGGTGAGCCGGGCGCGTCGGGGTGTGAGCCGTTCCGGCACATAGATCGAGAAACCGCCCTTTTCGGCTGCCACCATTGGTTGCTGCCCCGCGCTCGGTGGCACGGTGAGCCATCGGATCGCTCGAATACAACAAAGAGGCCGACCGTATTCTCGTTCACGCGTCCGAGCACCGGACGCTGGCCCAGGGTTTCGGCATGAGCCTTGGTCCATCTGACGCTGAAGCGCAGTCAATTCATGGATGAAGAAGGCGAAGCGCACCGAACAGGACGTGCCTGGTGAGCATCGGTTTACGATAAGACCTATGCGCGAGACCTTGGTCGAATGCGTTCCCAATTTCTCGGAAGGCCGCGACACCGCGAAAATCGATGCGATTGCGGAGGCGATTCGCACAGCGGGCGCCATTATTCTGGACCGCACGTCGGACCCCGACCATAACCGCTCGGTGGTGACCTTCGCCGCGCCGGCCGGTGTCGTTGAGGAGGCTGCCTTCCGTGCCGTCCGGCAAGCAGTGGCGTCCATCGACCTCCGGCTTCACTCCGGGGGGCATCCGCGCATCGGCGCGGCCGACGTGGTGCCCTTCATTCCCTTGCGTGGCGTGAGGCTAGAGGATTGCGCGCGCCTGGCCGAGCGGACCGGCCGCCGCATCTGGGAAGAACTAGGTGTTCCAGTGTATCTTTATGAAGCCGCTGCGCGACGCCCCGAATGCCGCAATCTGGCCGACATTCGCCGTGGCAATTTTGAAGGCCTCCGCGAGGAGGTGTTGACCAACCCGGCCCGACGGCCCGATTTTGGCGGTCCGGCGCTGCACTCCTCGGCGGGCGCCGTGGTGGTAGGCGCGCGCCAATTCCTGATCGCCTTCAATGTCAACCTGGCGACCTCCGACGTGGAGATCGCGCGGCGCATCGCGCGCAAGGTGCGCTTCTCGTCAGGTGGCTTGCCGGCGGTCAAGGCCATGGGCGTGCTCCTGGCCTCCCGTAACCTGGCGCAGGTCTCGATGAATCTCACCGATTTTGAGAGGACACCGGTCGATGTGGCGTTCGAAGCCGTGTGCGCTGAGGCGGCCCGCGAGGGCGTGGGGGTCGTGAGTAGTGAGTTAATCGGCCTGATACCCAAGAAGGCGCTCGAAATGGTGGCGGCCCGTTATCTGAAAATCGAAGATTTCAACGCGTCGATGGTGCTCGAGAATCGGCTGGAGGAGCGGCGCTAGCGGGCAAGGCGCCTAGAGCCCCGCTGGCGCTCTTCGAAGGCCGAATCTTTCCGGTTGTGCCAGAGTCCAAACGAAACCGAGTCGGCTTGTCTCGCGAGGAATATCCAAGGGAGTGGGTGAAACTGCCGGATCTTCGATTTCCCGACTTACACGGGTCGAGGCGATAGGAGGCACCGGCAAAACTGTTGAGACCGGATCCTCCGTCTGGGCGGGCAAAGGGCGTAGGTATCCTGTTTTCGAGGGAATCGAGGACGCTGATCTCAGCTCGGCCAGTGGGTTACCCAGGAACAAGATGCTCCTGGCGGGCCACACGAGCAAGCCTCGCCGTCGCGTTCGGCACCGGCCATAGCGCCAGGAACCGGTCGAAACGCATCGGTCTCGTGGAGGCACTCTACGTTGTTCGCAGGGCCAACAAGGCGGCCGCGGTAGCGGTCTTCTGATCGGCGCTCCAGGGCGGTCCGACCGAGTGGCGGAGGCGATCGAGCGATTGGCGGAAAGCCGCGCCTTCAAGGCCAAAGTTTTCCGCCGCGCGAGACCAGAGGTCGCGCTCCCGCGCCGTGACGACCATGAGCCCGCACTCCCGGCAGGCGGCGGCCACCGCTTTCGCGAACATCTCTCCTTCGGCCGCATGAATCAGGGGGTGAGCGCCGAGAATCTTGGACAGATCAGCCGGGACCACGGTCGAACCTGTGGGAATGCCAGCGGCCTTGACCTCGACCTCCATTCCGACGAGTTCCTCGAGAATCGTCCGCAGATTGAAGCACGCGGCTTTCCGCGCGCCGGCCGCTGCGCGCCTCACCAGCCGGGAGGCGTCGGCCGCGGGCAGCTCCGCCGCCTCATGATAAGCGAACCGGGGGATCGATCCATCGGAGGGCAACAATTCCAAACGCCGGCGTAACAGGACCTCGACTCTTCCTGGCCGGCCGGCGGCCACCACCAGGGCAGCCCATCCGGTGTGCAGCCGGAAGCCGATCGCGGCCGAAGCAAGGGCCATCTGTCCACTGTAATCGAAGCGCTGCCGTACGGGCATGGGACAATGGGGAGGGTAGGGTTGCCGGATGGGCAGTCGCTCCCGGGTCTTCCCGGGGGAGGAAAGTCCGGTCTCCGCAGGGCAGCGTGCCGGCTAACGGCCGGGCGGGTCGCAAGGCCCGACGGAAAGTGCCACAGAAAAAATACCGCCTGGCAGCAATGCCCGGTAAGGGTGAAAAGGTGCGGTAAGAGCGCACCGCGGCGGGAGTAATTCCGCTGGCAGGGAAAACCCCACGCGGAGCAAGACCAAATAGGGGAGGAGGGGCGGCCCGTCCCGCTCGACTTCCGGGTAGGTCGCTAGAGCCGTTCAGCAATGGGCGGCCCAGACGAATGACTGCTGCCCGCAAGGGTACAGAAACCGGCTTATAGTCCGGCAACCCCCATCCAAGCGTCCTCCTCAATCTGTTTCCGGTCGATCCCTTGTCGACCACAGGCCTTCCAATTCAACGAGCTTTCGAACGCGTAGACGTCGGCAACCGGTTGACGAATGCTCAAGCGGATATCCAGGCTGCTCAGGCGAATGTTGATGCTTCGCGGGCGGCTGGTTTGGGGATCGTTCGAGGCGCCTCCGGCCGAGGAGGCAGGGAGCCGCCGCATTGAGTGAGCCCCCAATGTCGTCGACACTATTTGCCGGAACGACAACCGGTGCGGGAAACTACAACCGTAGCGACGAGCTAGAAATCCGGTTGGGGGAAATTGTCGCGCACACCCTATCCGGAGCGGATGACAAGCCACTGGGGACGAGCCGCAAGCGCGCGAGGTAGGAGTGGCCGACAAACCACCTATATGAATTCGCTCGACGTTCGGCAGGTAAATCAGACCCAGTTTTTGGGACAGGGTTTTGGGACTGGCTGCAAACACGATCCTGCGGGGGCCGAATGGTGAGCGTTTGCCATGCTTTCGAGACAAAGTTTTGAGCGGCTGGACTTACCGGTTATTGAGAAAACAGCGTGCCTATCCAATCATGCGTAACGTGGAAGCTCCCGCCAGAACTCCGGCCAGGATTCGCGTAAACCCTGGCAGACGAAAATACCTGGAGATCTCGTCTCCATGTTCGCCACGCCATACCGATTCCGGACTCTCGCGGCCAGCTTGCACGAAGCGAAATGCATCGCGAGGTAAGCGGACGGGAATCCCACCACCATTAAGGTCTCCGGCGGCGACGCTCCGTACCCGCGCTCTCCGAACGAATTGACACGGCTGATCGCCAGCGGCAGACCATACTCACCGCCATACAGATCGATCGCCCCGGCTTCACCATAATTCGCTGTCAGGACGGCGAGCCGCCCTCGGTCGGCGGCCGGAAGTGAATCCCTAACTTTGGCAACCGTCTCCACCATCTCCTTCCAGCCGATCTCCTCGCGCAGATCCTCGCTCACCGTTAACGAGAATTTCCCCCACGCGGATTCGACCGGCGCAACCGGCAGCGCGATGACGCACGCCAACACCGCAGACGCGGTGACTACTGCCCACGCTATCCGCCACATGGCGCGGGCGCGGCCCACGCTAATCCGGGCCAGGCGCCGCTCCCACCAGACGCTGCCCGCGGCGTACAGCATGGGATAAGCGGCGATCAGATAGTAGCCGCGTCCGCGTGCCGCCAGGAACGCGGCGAGGAGAAACAGGTACATCCATCCGATTGCTCGAAACCGCTTCGCGGCCGGCGACCGCAGACAATAAATCAAACCCATGATCCAGAGCGGAGCGATTGTGAGTATCAACTGGTCCGGAAGAAAGCCCTTTGCGCGTCCCATACTCACGTCGCGCGCATGAATCGAGCGCAGGAAGTCGAATGAAACGAACTGATGCTCTGCCTCCCACGCCAGATTCGGAGCCC
>JAGWQP010000511.1 GCA_028876805.1 Acidobacteriota bacterium
CGGCGGGTCGAACGGTTCGTGGTCCATGCCTCCGGCTTCGAGTGTACACCATGTGACGAAGACGGTGAAATTGATCGCCCGACGAGTTTCGCCTCTCCGATGGCGCCGGGAAGGAACACGATTTTTCGCTAGGCCCGGCTCGGCAACCGGAATCCGAATACGGAGCGTGCCGCGGGGGCCTGCGTTCTTGACAAACCGGGTGGCAAGATCCTGGCAGAAGATTAGAGTGGCTTCGCCTCGATCGTTTCTTCGAGAGACGTGGGGACCAGCCTTTGACTTGGCCCACCGGATCGAGCGCCTCTTCTCGCTAGCCTGGACTTTTGGGCCATAGGTGGCCTCGCAAGGTATCTTAATTAAGGTCCAGATGGAAATCCGCTCCCAACGCGGGTCCCTCACGAGCCATCGGTATCGCGGTCCAGCGCGCGAAGACCTACGCAAAATGGCCAGGGCCCTTGAATCGTTCGCCTTCGAATATTGCTGCGTCCGAAACCGGGAGAGTCCGGTCGGCGGAGCCATCGGCGTGGAGGGTGGTTCACCTGGTTTTTACAGGCGAGAAGGTGCGTACGAGTATCCGGGAAGCCGCACCCGCTCTTGGACCAGACCGGCGCATTCTAGCGATCCGGGTGATTCCAACGAGACGCATCCCAAGCGCCTGGACCAAGTGGGCTTGATCGTTGCGATCAAAGCTTCTCTCGGTCACCGATACTCCCGGAGCGGCTGACGGATGCCCGCGTGTACGTAGCCGGCGCGCCCTACTTCACCAAGCTCGAGGATCTGCCTGCGAAGTCCAGGAGCCACGACGGGAAAATCCCCAGCACCAGCGTGCCGAGAGCGGGCAGGATCAACGCCGCGCCTAGCCCGGGCGACAACGGCTCAGCAGTAGTTGCGGCCTCACTCGGTTCGTGCATGTACATCGCCACCAGGATCCGCAGGTAGTAGTATGCCGCCACGGCGCTATTGAGCAGGCCCAGCACCGTCAGCCAAACCAGGTGCGATTCGAGTGCCGCCTTGAAGATATAGAATTTGCCGAAAAAGCCACCGGTCAGCGGTACTCCGATCAGTGACAGCAGGAAGATCGAGAGCATCGCAGCCGTCAGCGGCTGCTTCTGGCCCAGGCCCGAGAAATCGTCCACGTTCTGATACTGCTCGCCTTTTCCCGACAGGTGGCTCACCACCGCGAAGGCGCCCACGTTCATCAGGGCGTACGCGGCCAGGTAGAACATGGCAGCGGCGGTGCCTACGTCGGAGCGCGCGGTCAGCGCCACCATGACGTAGCCGGCATGCGCGATCGAGCTGTATGCGAGGAGACGCTTCACGTTGGCTTGCATCAATGCCGCGAAGTTGCCGATGGTCATCGAGAGCAGCGCCGAGACCCACACCAGCGGCTCCCAGCCGTTGCCGATCGGCTGGAAGGCGATCATAAAAATCCGGAAGAAGACGGCGAAGGCGGCGGCTTTTGGGCCAGCCGAGAGAAACGCCGTCACCGGCGTAGGTGCGCCCTGGTAAACGTCCGGCGCCCAGATCTGAAACGGCGACGCCGAGACTTTGAATCCCAGGCCCACGAACATCAGCGCCGCCGCCACTCCCGCTAGCACCGGTGAGGGAGCATTCGGCCCGATGAGCGCGGCGCGCACTGACGTCAGATTAACCGTTCCGGTCGAGCCGTAGATGAACGCCACC
>JAGWQP010000512.1 GCA_028876805.1 Acidobacteriota bacterium
GATCCTGCAGGGTTCCGTCTCCCCAGTCGCTGGATCGAAGATGGTTAACCCTTCAATTTTGCGCCGGAAACTAGCTAGGTCACGACGACGCGCACGCGAGCGAGATTTTGCATTTGGGCGTAGGGCGAGGCTGCGTCGCCCTGCCGGTTCGAGGTTACACGTAGCGCCGGGAAGTACGTGCCTGGTTTGGAGAACGCGTACGTGGCCGTTACGGCCACGCGACTGTGGGGTTTGATCTCGGACACCACTGGGTATTCACCCGTGCCTTCGAAATCCCACTCTGCCTTCACGATGACGCCAGATTTCGGAGGCGCGTCGGCAACTGCGTTGAACTTGACGGCTTGCCCGACCTTCACATCCGCTCGCACGCAGCCATTCGCTTCGACGCTCACCACCGGCTGCACGCCTTTGCGCTCGCCCGCGATGGACGGCACGGTCACCTGCCCGTCGACCACCTTGTAAGTGGTGCTCTCCGGCGGGGCGACACCCTTCTCGACCCAGGCGGCGAGGTCGCGCAGTGCTTGCTGCAAAACGCCTTGGTAGCTGATGACGCGCGTCGTCACGACCGGGCGCGGATCGTTCGGACCCGCGTTCTGCGTCGTGTGCATAGTGTTGTCCACGTACCACAGCCGATACCGGTCCTCGAAATGCGGCCCCAGCACGGCCTTGACACGCGTGCGATACCAGTCCGCGCCCCATGGATAGGCGGCCTCATCCCACAATGCCTGCATCACTATAACCTTCCCATGGAACCGTCCGCTCTGCGTGGCGCCGCCGGATTGCACTTCCTGGCCAGGAAGCAGCGGGCGCTGCGGATAGAGCGGCTTGCCGTCCGCGCCCTTGTACTGGTTCCAGACGTAATATTCTGCAGCCGGAATCTGATGGCGGTGATAGGTCTGTGTGGCGAGATAGATAGAGTTATCGATCTGGATTTCATCGCCGGCCCCGAGCGCCGCCACCGCCTCGAAGTGGCCAGCGCCGAAACCGATCATCACGAGATCACGTATCACGCCGGCGATATAGAGAATGTGCCCTTGCGCGCCCCCGCTTTTCACGATTATCGAGGCGCCTTGCAAATTCCCTTGCGGCAGGCCGGCAATCTTGAGCGCAGCCGGGAAATTGACGCCGCTTTTCGTCTGCGCGGCAGGCATGATGAGCGGCAACCCCATCTTGCGCGCCTCGTCCGGCATCACAAGCGCGGCGATTTTGGTCAGGTGCTGAATGCGCGCCTTCTTCAGGGACTCCGGCGGATTGAAGCCGAGATAGCCGGGCTTAGTCCAGAAATCCTCGAAATACGTTGGATCCCCATCGACGATGCGGTCCACCAGCGTCGTGAACACGCCCGTATAGCCGAAGGCGATCTTCTGAGAATTAAACCAGGAGCGTGGCGGGAAACCGAAGCGCGTCACTTCGAGCAGTGCCTTGCGTTCCTCCTCATTGAGGCCCGCATACATATCCCCGCTGCCACCGGGGTCCAGCGCGTCGACGATCTGAGCAAATTTCGGCCCCAGAATGCGCAACGCATGGGCCTGCACCGTGAAGAAGTGGGGGATGCTGACCGGCGTTCCGTGGACAAACGGAATGCCGCCATCCCACACGCCAGCAATATTCTCGATACAGCCGAGCGTTTTGAACGCCCCGCCGCTGCCCCCATAAACGTAGCCGTATGGGCGGTGCTTGCCGTACATCTTCGCCGCGAGTTCGCGCGAATATTGCGCCACCGCCGCATTCGCTTCCGCGCTGCCGCCGAACATGTTCCGGCTCCCTTGATTGGATTCGACGAGATAGCCGCCACTCGCCAGCGCGAACCCTACGCCGCTGGCCTGATACATTGCCATGGGGGCCATGTTCTCATTGCCCGAAACGGCCTGCAGCGGCTGGAAGAAGCGTCCCTGATAGTGCTCCTTCGGCGGGAAATAGAACGAGAAGAGCAACTCCGTGTTTTTGAAGCCGCCATGCACGTAGCGGTGGCGCATGGGTGTATCGCGCCATTCGTCGACATCGATAAACGGATCGCTATACATGCCTTTTCTCAATAACTGGCCTTTGTTAGTCTCATCGGCGGCAAACCTGCGAGCGCGCCGGTCAGCGCGGTGCTCGCCTGTACGAGTGTGCGACGATTGATGGCCATCTGCCCCCCCAGACCACTCTTATGCCTGCGTGCGGCGGAGAACAGTATACATCGTGTGGTCATGGCGTAACGCTGTCAAGTGCTGACGCTTGTCTCTGAGTCTTCTCGCACGATCCTCCACCCTTTGCCACCACGCAGCACACTTCGGCTTTTCGGTACGCCTAGAAGTGACATCACTATCGGACTGCTGGCGGATCAGTCACCCAACGCTGAATCACAGCCGTCGACGCGCTTTGGAAGTCTGCTTGGAGGAAGTTCCCAGGATGCTGGCCGACTTCCGGGGCGCAAATCCA
>JAGWQP010000513.1 GCA_028876805.1 Acidobacteriota bacterium
CAGCTTGGTGACCCGCCAACCTGGGCCAATTCTTCGCGTGACATCGAAGGCCACCGGGTCCCCTCCGATTTCCGGCTTGCGCCTAGGCCGTTCCGCTGTGGTAGTATAGCCGACAGTAGCAACTGGCTACCCAGAGGAGATAGATCCATGACATGGGAGACTCCGCAAGTTGAAGAGATCTGCCTGAGTTGCGAAATCAACACCTATAGCAACGGTGATTTTTGAAGTCTTCGCCGCGCGGCAACCCCGCTTTCCGGCGCCGTCGCCTGTGAGCTACGGTTGACGCGCGGTTTTGCTTTCCTTCCGTGTCTTGCCCTTCGAGATGCGCGTTAAGGTCCTGGGCACCGCAGCCGGCGGCGGATTTCCGCAATGGAACTGCGCGTGTTCGAACTGTCAGCGCTTGCGAGAAGAGACATTGGCCGGCGTCGCCCGCACACAGCTCCAGCTTGCCTGGAATGGGGCTCCCGGCCAGTGGACCCTGCTGAACGCCTCGCCGGACCTTCGCTTACAAATTGAAGCGACACCGGATCTCCGGCCCCAGGGCGGCGAACGCAACTCGCCGATTCACGACGTGATCCTGACGGGCGCGGAGGTGGACCAGGCGCTCGGCCTTCTGCTCCTCCGGGAATTTCATGCGTTTCGCGTTCACGCCACGGCCTCCGTGCGCAGGATCCTGACTGAAGACAACAGTCTTTTTGGCGTGCTGGCACGCTTTCCCGGGCAGGTTTGTTGGAATGACATCCCGCTGGATCGGCCCTTTTCCGCCGGGGGCGCGCGCCTGGAGGCGTTGCCGATACCCGGTTCCTTTCCGGGATTCGTGAAGGCCTCACGCGTGGCGGAATCGAATCGCGCCGAAGCAGTAATCGGTCTATTGGTGTCGCCCGAATCAGGCGGAGGGACCCTGGCGTTTGTTCCCGGTATCGGTTGCGTGTCCGATGCGCTAGTCGCATGCCTGGAAACTTGCGACGTGGTGCTGTTCGACGGCACATTCTGGACCGACGATGAACCGCTGCGGATTCCAGGCCTGAGCCGCACCGCCCGCCAGATCGGCCATTTGCCGGTCTCGGGTGCGGGCGGGACTCTGGAACGCCTGGCAGCGCTGCGGTGCCGTCGAAAGATATTCATTCATATCAACAACACGAATCCGATTCTGGACCAGGCGAGTATGGCGCACAGAATGGTTCGCGAATCCGGGTGGGAAGTCGCCTGGGATGGCATGGAGATCACGCTGTGACAGCATTGTACGATCAAGAGCTGATGACCCCAGCGAAGCTCGAGTCGGCCCTCCGGGCAATCGGCGCCGAGAGGTACCACCATCGCCACCCATTTCATCAGCTGATGCACGAGGGCAAGCTGACCCACCCCCAGCTCCAAGCCTGGGCGCTTAACCGTTATTATTACCAGAGCATCATCCCGATCAAGGACGCGATTATCCTCTCCCGTGCCGAGGATCCGGCTTTTCGGCGGGCCTGGCGCAAGCGCATCATCGATCATGACGGGGACGGCACGCGGCCCGGTGGCATCGAAAAGTGGATTCAACTGGCGCTGGCAACGGGGCTCGACCGGGAGGAGGTAGTCTCGGAAAAGGGAATTCTGCCGGGAACGCGGTACGCGGTGAACGCCTACTTGGATCTCGTTTCCAAGCGCACTTTCCTGGAAGCGGTGGCATCCTCCCTGACCGAGATCTTTTCGCGCGACCTGATCGCGTTGCGCATCGATCGTCTGCGGCAGCACTATCCGTGGCTGAGCGGCGGCCTGGCATATTTCGAGGCGCGGCTCACCCAGGCGCCCGAGGATGCTCGGTTTGCCCTCGCGTGGGTGACCGAACACGCCCGGACGCGCGCCGAACAGGGCCTCGCGCTCGGGGCGTTGCGGGCCAAGTGCGACATTCTATGGGCCCAGCTTGACGCCTTGCATTTCGCGTACGTCGAACCCGGCTGGCCACCTCCCGGTGCATTTCGCCAGCCAGGGGAGAACCCGGTAGCATGAGCGAAGCGGCACAAGACTCAGTGCCGCGCCTGGCGCCGGGGTGCCGTCTGAACGCCGTCGGGGGGCCAGAGGACTTGCTGTTAATACCTGAAGGTGCGCTGCGGCTCAAAGGGCCTGCACGGGCGATCATCGAACTTTGTGATGGGGAACGCGCTTTGCGCCAGATTGTCGAAGAATTGACGCGACGCTATCCCTCCGACGACGCGGCCCGTATCAACACCGAGGTGACGGCGCTGCTCGCGCACCTGCGCGACAGAGGCGTCCTTCAATACGTATGAAGTATCAACCCAGGGCCTTAATCGCCGAGGTCACACATCGCTGCCCCCTGCATTGTGTCTACTGCTCGAATCCACTCGAGATGCGGCACCGTTCAGAGGAGCTCTCCACAGAGGAGTGGAGCTTGGTCTTCCGGCAGGCGGGCGACCTGGGGCTGCTGCAGTTGCACCTCACCGGCGGGGATCCTTTGGCGCGCGCCGACTTGACGGAGCTGGTGCGCGCCGGCCGCTCCTCCGGCCTTTATGTGAACCTGATCACCTCGGGAGTGGGGCTGGACGGCGCGCGCCTGGACGCACTAATTGACGCCGGCCTGGACCACGTCCAGTTGAGTTTCCAGGACATGGAGGAAGGGCCGGCGAATGAATTTGCGGGCGCCCGAAGCCACGCTCTCAAGCTGAGGGTCGCGGAGATGATTCGCGAGCGCCGGACTGCGTTTACCGTCAACATTGTGGTTCACCGGCGCAACCTCGAGCGGCTGGCGGAGATGATCACTTTCGCGGAGCGGAGTGGGGCACAGCGCCTGGAGATCGCCAACGTGCAGTATTACGGGTGGGCATTCCGCAACCGCGAGGCTTTGCTGCCCACGCGCGAGCAGATCACGCGCTCCATCGAGATCGTGGAGGAAGCGCGCAAACGCCTCAAGGGCCGCCTGCGCATCGACTTTGTCCTTCCCGACTACTACGCCAAATATC
>JAGWQP010000514.1 GCA_028876805.1 Acidobacteriota bacterium
GCAGCCGCGGGGTGATGGAGAAGTGCACGTACTGCGTGCAGCGCATCAATGAAGCCAAGATCGATGCCGAGCGGGGGAACCGTAAGGTCCGAGACGGCGACATCAAGACGGCATGCCAACAGACCTGCCCGACTGAGGCCATCGTCTTCGGCGACATCAACGACCCGAACAGCCGCGTGTCCAAGATGAAGGCCGAGAAACTCAATTACGGTATGCTGGCCGACCTCAACACCCGGCCCCGCACAACCTACCTGGCGAGCTTGCGCAACCCGAACCCGGAGATCGAAGGTTAAAGCACGAACATGGCAGACGAACAACTAGTGATCGAAAAGCCGCAATCGCACGAGATCCTCGCGCGGGGCTACACGTTCGGCACCATCACGGACCAGATTTCGGCGGTGGTGCTGACCAAGCGGACGCCGCTGTTTTGGATTGCGAGTTTTGGCCTGGGCTTTATCCTTCTGCAACTCCTTCTGGCTTCGGCCGTGCTCTTGTTCGGCAAAGGCACCGGTATCTGGGGTATCCGCACACCGGTGATGTGGGGGTTCGCGATCACCAACTTCGTATGGTGGATCGGAATCGGTCACGCCGGCACGCTGATCTCGGCGATTCTGTTCCTGTTAAATCAGAAATGGCGGAACTCGATCAACCGGTCTGCGGAAGCGATGACGCTGTTCGCGGTGGCCTGCGCGGGCCTGTTTCCGCTTTTGCACATGGGCCGGCCTTGGCTGTTTTACTGGTTATTTCCATATCCCAACAGCACGACCGTGCAGCCGAACTTCCGCAGCCCGCTGGTCTGGGATGTGTTCGCGGTATCGACGTATGCGACGGTATCTCTTCTGTTCTGGTTTGTAGGCTTGATACCCGATCTGGGCACGCTTCGTGATCGCGCGAAGAACCTGTTTGCGAAGTATACCTATGGCATCCTGGCCATGGGCTGGAGAGGCTCGGCACGCCACTGGAGCACCTACGATACGGCGACGCTGTTGCTTTCGGGGCTGGCTACGCCGCTGGTGCTCTCTGTGCACACGGTAGTGAGCTTCGACTTCACGATCGCCATCGTGCCCGGATGGCATAGCACGTTCTTCCCGCCCTACTTCGTGGCGGGCGCAATTTACTCAGGCTTTGCCATGGTGCTGGCATTGGCCATTCCGCTGCGCGCAGCCTACGGGCTGGATGGAATCATCACCTTGCGGCACCTGGAGAATTGCGCCAAAGTCATGCTCGCGACCGGCCTGATTGTGGCTTACGCCTACATCATGGAAACCTTCATGGCGTGGTACAGCGGCAACCCGTTCGAGCAACAGGCCTTCTGGAATCGCATGACCGGCCCCTACTCCGCCCAATACTGGTTCCTGGTCACCTGCAATATCGTTTCGCCGCAACTGCTTTGGTTCAAGAAATTCCGCCAGACTCCGGTGCTGCTGTTTATCTCCTCGATCATCGTGCTGACCGGCATGTGGCTCGAGCGCTACATGATCATCGTCAGCAGCCTCGCGCAGGATTTCGTAACGTCTTCCTGGTCGCTGTTCCACGCTACGCGCTGGGATTGGGCGACTTACTGGGGCACCATCGGGTTTTTCCTGTTCTTGTTCTTCCTGTTCGTTCGCCTCTTGCCGATGATTTCGATCTTTGAGCTTCGCGCGCTGCTCCCGCAGGCCAAGGTCGGCGAGGAGGTGAAGGGATGAAGGCCGACATTTATGGTGTGATGGCTGAGTTCGACAACCCCACGGCATTGGTGAACGCGACGCGGGCGGTGCGGGACCGTGGCTACCGCAAGCTCGACGCATACACCCCGTTTCCGATTGAAGAGTTGAATGACGTGTTGCACCTTCACAAAAACAAGCTGCCGCTCATCGTGCTGGCTGGCGGGATTTTGGGCGGGCTGACCGGCTACTTGCTGCAGTATTTCGTGACCGTGATTTATTTCCCGATTAACGTCGGCGGGCGGCCCCTTCACAGCTGGCCTTCCTACATCATCATCACGTTCGAATTGACGATTCTGTTCGGGGCGATATCGACGGTTTTAGGATTGTTGGCGCTGTGCGGGCTGCCCATGCCGTACCATCCGGTTTTCAACGTTCCCCGGTTTTCGGCCGCGTCGCGCGACCGGTTTTTCCTGTGCATCGAAGCGACCGATCCGCTGTTTGACAAGCAAAGGACGTCGGGCCTACTGGCGACACTGGAAGCTAAAGAGGTATCTGAAGTTGCGCACTGATCTCAAATGGGGAGTGGTGGCGCTGATCCTGCTAGCGACCGCAGCGTGCCGGCAGGACATGCACGACCAGCCGAAATATATTCCGCTCAGACCGAGCAGTTTCTTCGATGATGGCCGGTCGGCGCGGCCGATTCCTGAGGGCACGGTGGCGCGGGGCCACCTGAATGCGGACACGGCGTTTTATACGGGCAAGGGTCCGGATGGGAAGTACGTCGATCGGTTTCCGTTTCCCATCACCAAGCAAGTGCTGCTGCGCGGCCAAGACCGCTACAACATTTACTGCACGCCGTGTCACGATCGCCTCGGCACAGGCAACGGGGTGGTGGCGCGGCGCGGCTTTCGGCATCCGCCGTCCTATCACATTGACCGGCTGCGGCAGGCTCCGAACGGATATATATTCGACGTTATCACCAACGGCTTCGGAGCCATGCAGGACTACGCGGCGCAACTGGGCCCCGCCGACCGCTGGGCTGTTGTCGCCTACGAACGCGCCCTGCAACTCAGCCAGAACGCCACCCTCAACGACGTGCCGGTCGCGGAGCGAGCCAAACTCGAACAGGGGGGCGCGCGATGACCGGCCAGATTTTGGATTTCAATCTCTCGACCCAGTTGCGCGCGAGCCTCCGCCAGGGGCGTCTCGGAGCCGGCATCCTCGGCCTCGTCGGCGTGGCGGCACTCACCGTCGGTGCGTTCGTTGCCAGAGACCAGTTCTTCCGCTCCTACCTGTGGGCGTATGTATTTCTGGTGGGGGTTTCGGTAGGTTCGCTCGCATGGCTGATGTGCCAGCACCTCACGGGCGGTGCCTGGGGCGTGGTCATCCGGCGCCCGGCTGAGGCGGCGGCGCGCACGATTCCGCTGCTCGCCCTGCTGTTTGTTCCCATCGCTCTGGGGATTCCTAGCTTGTATACCTGGAGCCAGCCGACTACCGATACCGTCCTCGAGATCAAGCAAATCTACTATCTAAACGCGCCCTTCTTCTTAGTGCGAACTGGTGCCTTCTTCGCAGGCTGGCTCTTTCTGAGCTGGTTTCTGAACCGCTGGTCGGCTAAAGAAGACCGCAGCGGGCCCGTGGCCGCGCATTCGAAGATGTCCCGTATCAGCGGTCCCGGCCTGATTTTCTGGGGCTTCAGTGTGACGTTCATGGCGATCGATTGGGTGATGTCGCTCAATCCCCACTGGTACTCGACCATGTTCGGTCTGCTGTTCATCGCAGGGCAGGGCCTGTCGGCGATGTCGTTCTTGATTGCGGTTCTGGTATTTCTTTCCAATTTCCGGCCGATGTCCGAGGTGCTGACGGCCAGGCACTTCCACGACTTAGGCAAGTTGCTTCTGGCGAATGTGATGATCTGGGCCTACTTTTCGTTCTCCCAGTTTTTGATCATCTGGGCCGGCAATCTGCCGCAAGAGATTCCGTGGTATATCGAGCGGTTGAAGGGCGGCTGGCAGTACGTCGCGCTCATCATCGTGCTCGGCCACTTCGCGCTTCCCTTTGCGCTGTTACTGTCGCGCGACCTGAAGCGCAATTTCAAGCTGCTCGCCACCATCGCCTTGTTCATTCTGTCGATGCGGCTGGTGGATGTGTACTGGCAGGTAATGCCGGACGCCTCCAAGGGCGGGCTGGCGGTGAGCTGGTTGGACCTGGCGGCGCCCCTCGGGTTGGCCGGGATCTGGTTGGCTTCCTTTCTCATGCAACTGGAGAAGCGGCCGTTGATGCCGCTCAACGATATGCACCTGGCGGAGACGCTGGAACATGGCCGAGAATAAGATAACACGACACCCGCTGCCGGATCTGAGCATTCCCGAGATGCGGCATGAACATGCAGACGTCAACGTCTGGGCCATCGGCAAGGTCGCCATCGCCCTGATTCTGGTGACCATTGCTTCGGTGTTTCTGATGTTCGGCGTGTTTCGGTATTTCGAACTGCGTGAGAATGCCGGCCAGGAGCCACGGCCTGCGGGCGCCAGTATCAACGCCCGAAGGCTACCGCCTGAACCGAACATCATCTATAACGAAAACGAGGCTGGAAACCTCCAGCAAATTCGTAGGGGCGAAGAGCAGTTGCTTAGCGGTTACAGCTGGGTCGATCAACAGCACGGAGTCGTAAGGATTCCCATCGGGCGCGCGATCGACCTGCTGGCCGAAAGGGGAATCCCGCCGCGTCCCCAAAGCGAGGCCGGCGTCGCACCCAGGGCGCAGCCGGAACTAAGCCCGCAGCAGGAACCAAGCGCTCAACAAGATCAAGCGAAGTAAGGCCATTCATGTTGGAAAAGGTCACAATGGGTATAGCGATTGCGGCGCTGGCCGCATCCGCACAGCCGGGCGAACCCGCACCGGCGCAGCCATCCTACAGTCTCCAAAGCACTAACCTGAAGCCGGCGCTTCCGGGCGCGCTTCAGGGGGTGGGAATCGACCAAAGACTTAACCAGCAGGTTCCGCTCGACCTGGAATTCCGTGATGAAGCCGGGCGCGCGGTCCCGCTGTCTAGTTTCTTTCACGGCAAGCCGGTTCTTCTGGCCCTGGTTTATTACCGTTGTCCCATGCTTTGCACGCAGATCCTAAACGGTGTGGTGGGGAGCCTCAAGGCGGTTGCGTTCGACCCCGGCCGGGATTTTGAAGTCGTCAGCATCAGCTTCGATCCCAAAGACACTCCCGAGCTGGCTGCCTCCAAGAAGCAGACGTATCTCAGGCGCTATGGCCGCGACGGGACCGCCAACGGATGGCATTTTCTTACTGGCGACCCAGCATCTATCAAGGCCCTAACCGACGCCGTTGGCTTTCACTACAAGTACGATGCCGCCACCCAACAATTCGCGCACGCCAGCGGAATCATGCTCCTTACGCCCCAGGGGCGGCTCTCGCGCTACTTCTACGGAGTCGAATTTGCGCCGCGCGATGTCCGCCTCGGCCTGGTGGAGGCATCCCAGAACCAGATCGGAAACGTCGCCGACGAAGTGCTGCTGTTCTGCTATCACTACGACGCGGCCACGGGCAAGTACGGAGCGGTTGCGATGAACATGGTGCGGCTGGGCGGCGCGATCTTCTTTCTGCTGGGGGCCGGCTGGATGCTGGCGGCTTGGCGGCGCGATTTACGGTTGGACAGGCAGACCTTGAGGCGGGCTGGATAGACTTACGATGCAGATACCCCTTTTTCCAGAGCAAGCGTCCACAATTTCCACGGAAGTGGACCAGTTGCTGTATTTTCTGGTGGCCGTCTCGGTGTTCTTCACGGTGCTGATTTTCGCGGCGATCTTTTATTTCGCTGTTAAGTACCGGCGGAGGTCCGAGACCGAAATCCCCCAACACACGCACACGGGCTTGACGATTGAGATCGTCTGGACCGTGATTCCCTTCGGGCTCACGATGATCATGTTCACCTGGGGCGCGAGCATCTTCTTCAAGGAGAGCCGGCCGCCGGACGACGCGATGCAGATCTATGTCGTTGGCAAACAGTGGATGTGGAAGCTGCAGCATACCGAAGGGCAGCGCGAGATCAACGAGCTGCACATTCCCGTAGGCCGTTCGGTGAAGCTCACCATGACCTCGGAAGATGTAATACACAGCTTTTACGTGCCGGCCTTCCGTACCAAGCAGGATGTGGTGCCGGGCCGCTACACCACCACCTGGTTCAAGGCGACCAAGCCGGGTAAGTATCACCTGTTCTGCGCAGAGTATTGCGGCACCAATCATTCGGCGATGATCGGTTGGGTTTACGTGATGGAGCCTCAGGATTATCAGCAGTGGCTGGCGGGCGGCCCCAAAGGATCGCTCGTGCAGGCGGGTGCGAAGCTGTTTGAAGACCTGGCGTGCGTGAACTGCCACAAAGAAGACGGCTCAGGCCGTTGTCCTAGCTTGAAAGGGCTGTTCGGCCAGACGGTACTACTCACCGGCGGCGCGACCGTCGAAGCCGACGAGGCCTATGTTCGCGAATCCATTCTAGATCCGGCCGCCAAAGTAGTGGACGGATACCAGCCGCTCATGCCAACATTCCGGGGTCAGGTCACCGAAGAGGATGTGGTGGAGCTGATCGAATACGTCAAGTCCCTGGCTCCAAAGCCCACAGGGGAACTGCCCAGTCAGAAATAGGAGCCCCGGAGGCTGCCCAACGGCCGCGGAAATCCCGACTCTAAAGTTTA
>JAGWQP010000515.1 GCA_028876805.1 Acidobacteriota bacterium
CTGTAGCCCCAGCCGTCGTAGGTGCGGCGGATCATCAACCAGCTGCCGTCCTCGGGATTTTTCAGGCGGTCCGCAGTCACCGTCTGGTAATTCCGGAGGACTTCCGGCACCGGCGCGACCGCCGCCGGCGGTTGGGATAAGCCTCGACCGGCAATCAGCGCCAGCGCGCCGGCTGCCGTGAGAACACTCATGCTTCGCGAGGGGAGCATGCCCTGACTCCTTGTGTGAGGATCGTAACTCTACGCTCGATCCGTCATCATACATCGAAACCGATGCGCTCCGTGTGAGGGGAGTTCGCGATCCCTGATACGGCCGAAGTTTTCAGGAAGTCACAGGCTGGAAAGCGGTTTCGGCTTGCGGCTCGGAACCCGTATCGGGGGTGGCGTTCCGACCGGAATTCGGCAAATGGGCGCGCGCAGATTCGTGAGTCGTTGCTTGAAGCGCCACTTCACACTCGCAACAATCGCTGCAGCGCCGGCATTTCTCGCATAGGTGATTGCCACAAACGTCTTTGGTGCAGCGAGCGCAAATGTGACTCGATGCTTCCTCGCAGATGCTGCAAATAAATGGCATGGATGGAACTATTTTTTTCTCCCGGCCGTCGCGGCCTTGGAACTTTTTGGGGCCGACGGTGGTGGCAGCGCAGCCAGCACGCCACGGCAGCGCTGCGCTTCACGGTCCATCACTTCGCATTCCTGCTCGCGCTGCGCCGCGAGGTTGACGATGTAATCCCGAAAGCGGTTTCGATTGGCCCCGTTTTCCGCCGAGAGGCTGACCAGGGTCTGGGCCAGTGCGGGATCCTGATACTTGCGAATACCGTCCCCGAGTGAGCCTAGCATATCTTCGAGACCGGTGATCCGAAAATAGAGTTCCAGGCAGGCTGAAAGCTTCTCCGGGTTTTTGGTGAGGGCCTTGGCGCCGTCGGCCATGGCCTGCGCTTGATCTTTGCTCGACTGCAACTGCGCCACATAGGTCTCCGACGCGCCCTTGGCGAGCCAGGACTTGGCATCAATCCGCGCCAACACCGGCTGTAGACGGTCCGCGTGCGCACTCATCTCATCGAGGATCGCGCGGATATCCCAATCGGGCTCAAGACCTACGGGCGCCGGAGTCTGAGCACAGCAGAGTGCGGCGAATGAGAGGCACAGCAAACTGGACGGAACCAGGCGCATGTCGCTTCTCCCAATCTAGCATGCGTCCATGGGTAGCAACCGGGTCTATGGGTCTACTGACGCGGCCGTGGCGGCGGAGGTGGACGCTGGCGGGGAGGACCGGGGCGGGGGAGGGGGGTGCGGACTTGCCACCCTGATCACCTTGCCCGGTGCCGGGGGGTACCGCTGCCGGTTGGGATGCCGGCAGGACCGGCCCGACGCCGCGCCTCTTCTCTGGGCGTACCGGGGGCCACCGGCACCGCAACTAGAGCCGCCAGTGACATCACGGACACGGTCCACGAAAACTTCGAGTGCCGATCCATACCTTATTGAGACTCAGGTATCTGAAACTTCAGCCGCGCCTCTGGAACAACGCCGTCTCCTACCAAACCGACGACGCAAGTCGAAACCCCGTATTAACCCTGGCTAAATTGCCTTAATTCATTGTGTTAAGTAAGCTAAAATAAAACTCGCGGGTGTGTCAGAAGGGTACATCTCGATCCCACGCTCAAATCGTGGCGCTGGGGCTGATCGCGGTCGTGGGTGCCGCCGGCGAGGGTGGGCCCGACTGGCGCAAAGTGGGGACTTCCGCAGTCGAATGGATGCTGGCCTCCCCAGCCACGGGACCCGTCGAGCAGGTCTGGTTTTCCGCCGATGGGGGCCGGCTGTTCGCCCGGAGCCAATGGGGCAAAACGTTTACTACCAACGATTTCGAGACTTGGACGCCGGTCGATAGGGCCGCTTCGCCCATCGCGCCCGCTGCCCCGGCCGCAGTTCGCCTGCCAGACCCCATGGCTCAGTTGGTGGCGAGCGCCGCCGACCCGCTCGAGATCTATGCGCTGGGTCAAGAATTGTCGCGCTCCATAGACGGGGGTCGCACGTGGACGAGCCTGACCCAGTACCACTCCTTGTCGATCGTGGGGGGAGGGCAGCGCAGCCTGGCGACATCTCCGGCCGACCCCGACGAGTTGGTCCTGGGCAATGGCTACGGGGTTTGGCGCTCTCTCGATGGCGGCCTGTCATGGACCGGCTTGAACCGGCTGCTGCCGAACCTGCCGGTCGGGCGGATCCTTTCGACACCGAGCGGGACCGCGGGTATCCGCGTGGAGGCCGGTCGATTCGGTGTGCTCGAACTACCTCCTGGTGGCGCGACCTGGTTTCCCGCAACCGGCGTTGCGCCAGACGACGGCCTACCGTTGCTGGGCCATTATTCGGCTCGAGTGGGGGCGGAAATCACGGCGGTCGGAAAAGCCGGCGCCATGGTCTACGTAGGTTCCAGTGACGGGCGAATCTGGGCCTCGTTCGACGGCGGCCAAACGTTCCAGCCGTCCCGGGTGGAGACAGGTGGTGCGGTGGAACGCATTTTCGTGGATGCGGGCGAACCGCGCATCGCGCTGGTGGCGCTGAGCGGGGCCGGCGCTCGCGTGTTGCGAACCACCAGCAGCGGCAGTCTGTGGGACGACCTGACGGCGAACCTACCGGCGGGGGCGGTACATGGAATCACGGCTGAGCGCGCGGCTGGCGCGGTGTATGTGGCCACCGACCGCGGCGTGTTCTGGGCTCGCACGGACCTGGAAGGCGCGAGCCTGCCGTTGCTCAACTGGGTGAGCCTCACGGATTCTCTACCCCAGGTAGCCGCCACCGATGTGCGCCTCGATCCGGCGGGCGTGCAGTTGTATATCTCGCTTGTCGGGTACGGCGTCTACGCCACGGCCGCGCCGCACCGGCTGCGCAACCTGCGCCTGGTGAACACGGCGGACTACAGCGCCCGCGCGGCGGCTCCCGGTTCGCTCGTCAGTGTCATTGGCGGGCGGGTGGATTCGGCGCGCGCGGCCGGCTTGAACTATCCCGTACTCGCGGCTTCCGATACCGAGTCCCAGCTCCAGGTGCCCTTTGAGGCGGCCGGCACCAACGTGATGCTGGCATTACAGACGCGGGCCGGCCTGGTGACATTGGGCCTGCCGGTGCAAACGGTATCTCCCGCGATCATGGTGGGGCGCGACGGCGTCCCCGTGCTGCTCGACGCGGACAGCGGCCTCGAAATCGACGCGCACAATCCGGCGCACTCGAGCGGCCGCATGCAGATTCTGGTGACGGGATTGGGAAAGGTCCGGCCAGACTGGCCTACCGGGCTGGCCGCGCCGATCGAGAATCCTCCGGCGGTGGTTGCGGACGTGAAGGTTTACCTCGATGGCGCGCCCTTACCGGTCACCCGCGCGACGCTGGCACCGAGCTACATCGGCTTCTACCTGATCGAAGTGCAGCTGCCACCGATTACCAACCTCGGGACTTCGGAGCTGTATCTCAGTGCCGGGGGGCAGGAGAGTAATCGTGTGCCGATGGTGCTGGAGCCATAGCCCTCGCGGCCATTCTGTGGCCGAGCAGCAGCTTGATCAGCGCCATGGCGATCAGCACGAGCGCAAAGGTGCACACGATGGTGGCGCCGGTAGGCAGGTCAATCTTCAGCGAGAGATAAACACCGAGCGCCGACACCAGCGTACCCATGGTCCATCCGATGGCCAGGCGCGGGCCGATCTTGTCGGCGTATAGCATGGCGCCCACCGAAGGCACAATCAAGTAACAGAACACCAGCAGCACGCCGGCGATGGCCACCGACGATGTCACCACAAAACCGAATGAGGCGTAGAAGAGAAAATCCCAAAATCGGGTCGAGATGCCCCGTGCCTCCGCGGCCTCCGGGTCGAGCGAGATCAGGAGAAACTTGCGACGGAAGATGTAGTGGAACAGCCCGATGGCGCCGTACAGCGCGGCCGTCTTCTTAACCTCGAACCAGGAAACCGTCAGAATGTTGCCGACCAGCATCTCCTTGAGGTGCTCGGTCTCCTGGACGGACTTGCTCATCGCGAGGATCGCCGCGGCTGAAGCCACGGCATAGCAAATCCCAATTACGGCTTCCTGCGGAATGCGCGCCTGATGGCCGCGAATCATGGAGAAGATGGCGGCTCCAATAAACGTGAAGGCCAGGCTGAAGAAATAGGAGGTCTCACTGTGGGGTTCGATGCCGGACAGAGCGGCAATCGTGGTGCCGAGGGCGGCGATTTGTGCCAGGGATAGATCCACGAATATCACGCCGCGTTCTACGACGTGGACGCCCAGGTAGGCGTGAATGCCCGTCAGGATGAGGCTGGCAACGAAGGGCGCAAGCAGGAAAGCAAAGACGTCCATAGGTCACCTATTTTAGTTTGGCAAACGCGTTGACGAGCAGGTTGATATTATAGTCGAACAGCTGGAAATAATTGGTGATTTCCTTAGTCCCGCCGACCGAGGGCATGATCTGCAGGACCATACCGCCGGTCTTTTCGGCGATGGAGTTGGGCGTGCGTAGATCGAAGTACGGCTCGACCAGGACCAGCTTGATATTTTCGCGCTTCATGGTGTTGATCACGTCCAGTGTGTGACTGGGCGTAGGCGGGATGCCGGGCCGCGGCTCGACATAATCCACCACATCGAGCCCGAACCGCTCGCAGAAGTTCGGCCAGGAGCGGTGATAGGTGATGATTTTCCGCCCGCGGTAGGGTGCCATTTTCGCCTCCCATCCCTTCTCCGCGACCCCCAGACGCTGGTCGAAGTCGGCGTAACGCTGCTCGAAATACGCGGCATCGGCCGGTTGCAACTCGCCGAACTTGTCGGCCAGCGCTTTGGCGATGTGGCGCCCGTTTTCCGGATCGAGCCAGTAGTGGGGATTGCCGAGCGGATGCACATCACCCATGGCCCGCGTGATCTCGCCGGAGGGAATTTCGAGGATCCGGCAGAACCGCGACGCGTCCAGGTAGCCGCTGGCGCCCACCTGGATCTTATTGTTCCGGCTCTGGGTCTGCAACGGGGGCAACCAGCCGATTTCGAGTTGCAAGCCGACTACCACTAGCAGGTCGGCCTTCTGCAGTCTCAGCAGAAAACTCGGCTTTGGCTCGACGAAGTGCGGGTCCTGATACCCTTTGGCAATCGCTTCCACAGTAATCCGGTCGCCACCGACCTCGTGGGATAACGCCGCCAGATCTTCGGTGGCGGTCACGACATTGAGTCTGGAGGCCGCCTGCGCAGCTCCCGTGGCCATGGCGACCCAGATCAAGGCGAGCACCGGCATTCGTTTGGGCATAAAACCCCCTAATTTGAGGACGCCGCCCGACGCGGCTTCGGTTTCGTGAGTCGTTCGCATGCTAGAAAGGATGGGCTCCGTGGGCGCCCAAGGAAAAGATGAACTGGAAGAGGAGCTCGTTGGCCGGCGTGGTACCGCCGTAGAGGGTGCGCCTCAGCTGTCCGCGGATCTGGCTGAATTCGCTGGGCCAATAGGTCAACGCGACCGAACCGCCGCTGTCTTGGACCAAGGGGCCGAGCCCGGAGAGGGGCGAACACGACAAGGGCAACTGCGTGGGGGGCACCGTCAACTGGCAGAGACCGCGCTGGGAGCGGTCGTAGCGACCGCCTAGAAACCATCGCCGCCCGAATTGATACTCGCCGGAGACGTAAAACCCGGTAGGCCTCGCAGTCGCGAAGGGTGCGGGTTGCGCGAGGCGTGACCAGATAAACTCATGGCGCGCCACAAAGGAATGGTAGATCGACCGGCGCAACGGCTTCCAACGCAAGGTGGCGTCGAAGCCCAAGAGTTGGTTGGTCGCATCCACGAGCGGGCTGCTGCCGCGCGCGTACGACCCGCCCAGACTGATGTTCGTGGATTCGGAAATGTCGCGGTAGGCGCGCAGGTGCCCGACCGTGGCCACGTCGCTGCGCCGGGTGGCCTGGAAGAGGCCTCCGATGTTGCCGTGAAAGACCTGGGCCGTTCCTTCGAGGAAGATCTGCCGGGGAGCCGGGATAATGCGGCTGAGCGAGATTCCCGCGTCGTCGATGCCGTCTTCACCGCCCACCAAGTTCTGAGTGACAAG
>JAGWQP010000516.1 GCA_028876805.1 Acidobacteriota bacterium
CCGATCGAATAGAGCATCACCGGCTTCTGGAATTCCGCCGCCACTTCCCGCAGGATGTGAATGCTCTCAGCCTCCAGGGCCCGAAGGTGGGTCAGGGTCCGTTCGGTCATCGCGGTCTCGGTTCCCTTTGGGGTGTGCTATTGTCGGGTTTGGGCCGCCTCTGCCGGTCCTTAAGTCCGATTATACACGACTTTCCGGGAAAATCATGATGAAGTCTATCGGCATTACCGTGATTGCGTTGCCGTTTTTCGCGCAATCCGGAGTCACCACCGCGATGCGGATTCGGGAGCATGTCCGATTTTTGTCCAGCGACTGGTTGGAGGGACGTGGGGTCGGCCAACGCGGCGGGGATCTGGCCGCAGAGTACATCGCCGATCAGTTCGCGCTGGCCGGAGCACAGCCTGCCGGCGAGAACGGAAGCTACTTCCAGAGAGTGCCGCTGGTCGGCGTGGAAACGGCGCCGGGGGCCGAGCTTTCGGCGGCGGCCGGAGACCGGCGGGTGTCGTTTGAATGGCTCACCGAGTTCGTTGGCGTAAGCGACGAGCAAAAGCCCGACACGCGATTCGACCTGGACGCCATCTTTGTCGGTCATGGCATCACGGCGCCGGAATGGAACTGGGACGACTTCAAAGGCGTCGATGTGCGCGGGAAAGTGCTGGTGCTGTTCACCAACGAGCCGCCCTCGACCGATCCCAAGTTCTTCGAGGGCCGCGCGCTTACCTACTTCGGGCGCTGGACCTATAAGTACGAGGAGGCGCTCCGCCGGGGAGCGGTGGCGGCTATTATCATTCACACCACCCCGACGGCCGGCTATGGCTGGGACGTCGTACGAAGTTCCTGGGGTCGCGAGGACTTGCAGGAGAAGCTGGGGAAGGGTGAAAAGGCGCTGGCTTTCGCCGGATGGCTCTCGCGCGATGCCGGCGAAAAGCTGGTGGCGCTGACGGGCAAGAGAGTCGATGAGCTGCTGGCTGCCTCGGAGTCGCGCAACTTCCGGCCTATTCCGCTCGGCATTCGGATTCGCGGGCATATCCCATCGCGGGTGCGCTCGATCGAATCACGCAACGTCGCCGCCCTGGTGCCGGGCAGCGACCCCAAGCTGAAGGACGAAGTCGTGATTTATACCGCGCACTGGGACCACCTCGGGAAGGGCGATCCGGTCAACGGCGACGACATCTATAATGGCGCGATCGACAATGCAACCGGCTGTGGCATCCTGCTGGAGCTGGCCCGCAACTGGGCGGAGCGCCCGCAAAAGCCGCGGCGTTCCGCATTGTTTTTAGCTGTGACCGGCGAAGAAGGCGGGCTGCGGGGTTCTGAGTTTTACGCGACGCATCCGCGTTTTCCGCTCTCCAAAACGGCAATCGATCTCAACTACGACGGGGTCTATCCGTGGGGCCGCGCTAAGGATATCGTCATCGATGGCGCGCAACGCACCACCGTCTGGCCGCTCGCGCAAGCCATTGCCAGAAGGCTCAATCTGACGATTTCTCCAGACAGCGAGCCCGAACAGGGGCATTATTTCCGTTCCGACCACTTCTCGTTCGCGCACGTGGGAGTCCCGGCATTTTCGATCGACCACGCCACGCAGTTCGCGGGAAAGACGGCTGACTTCTACCGGAAGTCGTGGCAGGAATTCAATGAGAAGCACTATCACCAGCCCTCTGACGAATTTCATTCCGACTGGGATTTCACCGCGCTCGAGCAGGCCGCGGAATTCGGCCTTCTGCTCGGTTCCGAAATCGCCAATCAGGACAAGCTTCCCGACTGGAAGCCGGGCGATCCCTTCCGTAGGTAGTATGGCAGCCTGAACGCCGAGAAGTTTCCAGTAGGAGTCAAAGGTGACAGCCAAGACGTGCTCTATCTGTAGGTAGCGGCCTGTTTGGCTACCCTGGCGTGGGCCACCACCAAAGGAAGGTAACCTGCACTCGAAAGTGAACGCGGAAAGCGCGACGGATAGCAAGCCAACCAATGGCATCCACTGGAACCAACCCGATCGCCGGGGTCGGCGCGGACTAGCAGCCCCAACTCGGCAAGCCGGTCGGTCGGGGATATCTGCAGGTGGGGCAAGCGCGGCGAACACGACCGCGCGCGTGCGGCCGGTAGAAAGCGAACGTCGTATCGCCCGGTTGCAGCTTGACCGATCACCAACTGGCTCGTCGGGTCGCTCGGCGTATCATCCAAGCCGAGTTTCAGGACAACCCGTTGCCGCAGACCGCGAGGCTGGAGGCTGGCTTTAGCGTGGTCGCGAAGTGCGGCGGACCAGCCCGTGCCAACCCAGGGGAACAAACGCATTCAAGGAACGCCAAAGCCCCCGCCGCCATCAATGTAGTCGGCGCCCTCCGGCGGGCCGTCCGCGTCCGGCGGCTTCCCTTGTGAGGCCGTAGGTGCCGGACAGGCAACAGAAATCCGGCAGCGTGGCCGCCCGTTCCCGCACGCTGTTATTCTGGGGCGGATGGAACTCAAACTGGTGCCGCTTGAGGTCCCTGAGGGAGGAAATCTCATTCTCGGGCAGACTCATTTCATCAAGACTGTCGAAGATGTGTACGAGGCGATCGTAAACACCGTGCCGAACATGAAATTCGGAGTCGCCTTCAACGAAGCGTCAGGACCTTGTCTCACGCGCGTCGACGGCAACGACGCCGCGCTCCAGGCAATGGCCGCCCGAAATGCATTCGCTGTCGCAGCCGGACACATCTTTGTGGTGGTAATGAAGGAGGGCTATCCGATCAACGTGCTCGGTCGCATCAAGGACGTGCCGGAAGTCTGCTCGATCTTCTGTGCGACCGCTAATCCGGTGCAAGCAGTGGTTGCGGAAAACGATCAAGGGCGCGGCGTGGTGGGCGTGATCGACGGCTTTCGTCCGAAGGGGGTGGAGACCTCCCCTGACATCGAAAAACGCCGCGCGTTTCTGCGGACGATTGGGTACAAGCGCTGAGGGGCCTAGGCGCGGTGTGCTTTCGAGAGGTGTCCCGGTTCGGCCATACCCGGTTGAGAGGGCGAACTTGGGGTGCCGAGCGGCCCCCCTCCGGGGGGGCGGATCGACGACGTGGGTGCGCTCGAGGAACGGCTTTATCGCTTCTTTCAGCGGACCCCGTGGGCACCTGCCCGGATGAAAGTCTAGGAGATTTGAGTGGCCCGATGGGCTGCCTCTGGCCCGGGTGCGGTCTTCTGGCGCCGAATGAACTGAACTACGGGGAAATACTCTGGCGGGGGTGGTCAAAATTCGTGCGGACGTGTGGTCAGAGCGGATGGCCGGAACAGCGCTGAGCGCGCGCCGGCCTGAGCAGGGATAAGGTCAGAGCGCCCATGGATCTGGGGTGGAATGCGAATGGCAAAGCGCGCTGGCGATGCGGAACTGCTTACTCCGATCGACCGAAAGGGCGCCGGTTGGTCCACCCTGGCGGCTCTTAGGCCTTGCGTCTTGGAACCGACTACGATTCCGCGCCGAATGAGAACCCGCTTGATCGCGATCGATGCCCGGCCGGTAGGCGCACGAGGTGACCTCCTGAAGGCAGGGTTGTGCTTTACGGGTCGCTTGGTCGTTTTCTCGCGACCGCGCTACTTGGCCAGGTCGATCCCGAACTTCTTCAGCTCCTCGGAGTAGTAACGCTTGTGCAGCAGATCCCACTCCTCTGTGCCTTCGGGGATCTCCCGCTTCTGGGAGCGGATCTTGAGCCGCGCCGTGCGGTCGACTTTTTCTTCCGCCACGAGCAGCTCGGTCATATAACGCACAATTTCCAGGCGGACGTTGTTGGGGTCTTTGTCCTTGAGCCGCAGTTCTCGACTCCTGCGCAGCATGTCGACGATCTTGTGGGAGATGTCCGACACCTTGTCGCGCGAGAGCTTCATAGCGTCGCCCGAGTCGCGGCCGGAAGCGCGGATGACTTTGCGCTGCGAGATGAGCGTCTTCTTGATGCGGCGGAACATCTCCTGATAACTCACGCCTTCGCGGCGCATATATTCGCTGTACTGGCTGAGTAGATCGCGGACCTCGTCGTTGAGCCGATCTTCGACGGCGAGTTCGTCGGCAATGACCTCGGCGATCTTTTCGGCGACGACGTCCGGCGTCGTAGTCTCAATGATCTGGGGAACCAACCGTCTAACGAGTTGTCGGGAAAGGTAGGTAACGAATTCTCTAGCCAGCAGCATTCTACGCGCGCAAGTCGTAGTGTAGCACGTATGCGGCCGGACTTGACCGGTTCGCAGGGCAGGATAGGGTACGATATCGGCGGCCTACTGCGCAGTCGTTGCTTTTGCTGGTCGAACCCGTGGATGATCATCAGGCCACTGCCGGAATTTGCGTGCCCCCAACCGGCGGATCGCCATTGTCTCCCGACTTTTTCGGTATCGATACGGCCCAAGCTCAGGCCCTCGAACACGCGGGCATGCACATCATTAAACATTTGTATTCGGAGGCCCACGGCCACTGCATTCAAAACAAGCGCGTGCGGAGAGCTGGGCTCGAATCGCGAATCACAATAGCTTGTTCGGTTTTTTTTAAAAGCAATCGTGTCGGATGAAGCAGTCACGGTAGAGTATAGAACAGGAGAGGAGGGCCTCAATCATGGCATCAACCAGCAGTACGAAATACGAAGGAACACTGTTGGAAGGTCTCCGCCACGCAATGCATGGCCTGCGCGCACCGTTCACGTGCGGCGGTACGCTCGTACCCGAACAGCCAGTCGCCCATTGCTCTCCTCTTGGATGCGTGCGATGAGTGGAGCCACTGCCGACCAGAGCGGAGTACGCCCAGCGATGAGGCAAGGTGCAACAGATGACCACCGGCTGGCAAAACCAACACGGCTAGGTGCTAGGCCGGGGCCTGTGGTCGGCATTCGGCGCCGGCGCAAGACCGGAGTGATCGCGCCGCTCAGTCGTACACGAAGTGCAGCAGCTTTTTGAGGTCTTCCCAGGCTTCGCGCTTGGCGTCCTGATTGTACGCGCGCAGCAGGTAGGAGGGGTGATAGGTCACCATCACTGGAATGTCGCGCCATTGAAACCAGCGACCGCGCATCTTCGTGACACCCTCCTTGTGGCCGGTAAGCGCGCGCGCGGCCGTACCTCCCAACGCGCAGAGGGCTTTGGGACGGATCGCGGAAATCTGGCGATACAAGAACTGACCGCAGATCTCCATCTCGTCGGGCTCCGGCGCGCGGTTTCCCGGCGGGCGGCACTTGACCACGTTGCAGATGTAGACGTCATCGCGCCGCAGCGGAATCCCCTCTTTCTTAGCAGTGTTTTCGATCATCTGCGTGAGTAGTTGGCCGGCGCGTCCCACGAATGGAATCCCCTGCGCGTCTTCTTCGGCGCCGGGGCCTTCGCCGACGAACACCAGCGGCGACTTCTCGTTGCCGACGCCGAACACAATCTTCGAGCGGCTTTCGCACAAACCGCAGCGCCGACAATCCCCGATGTCGGCGCGAATTTGAACCAGGGAGTCGCCTGACGGCGCTAGGGCAGGCAACGGCTGCGGCGCTTTGGATGTTTCGAAAGCGGCCTGCTGCTTGTACAGAGTCTTGATGCCGAGGTCCTGATAGAACTCCAAGTAGCGGCGCAGGAGTTCAGCGTTCATGGGCGGCGTGCAGCGTGAGCCGCAGCTTCAGCAGTTGATCGAAAATGCGGTCAGCAATCTCGCGCTTAGACGCGCGAGACACAGAAATGGCCTCCCCAGTGCGAAGAACCAGCACGACTTCGTTCTGATCCGATTCGAAGCCGGTGTCGTTGCCGCCCACCAGGTTCGCTACCACCATGTCGCAGTTCTTGGTTTCGAGCTTGCGCCTGGCTTCCTGCTGCAGATTTTGAGTTTCAGCGGCAAATCCGATGAGCAGGCGGTCTCCCTTCTCGCGGCCTAACTCAGCGAGGATATCCGGAGTCGGGTCGAGTTCTACGGAGATGCGCGCGGCGGTTTTCTTGAGCTTTTGGTCCGGCACTCTCGCGAGATGAAAGTCGGCGACGGCGGCGGCCTTGATGACGATGCCGGCCGGCCCCAGGTTTAGGAACACCTGCTCTCGCATTTCCACGGCTGTGCGCACCGGGATCACCTTCACGCCCCGTGGCGGCGCCAGCTGAACCGGCCCGGAGATGAGAACCACGTCTGCGCCGCGCGCGGCCGCAGCCACTGCTAGTGCATAGCCCATCTTCCCGCTCGACCGGTTCGAAAGGTACCGCACCGGGTCGAGCGGCTCCTGGGTCGGGCCGGCGGTGATCAGCACCGTTTCACCTTCCAGGTCGCTGCGTTTTCCACCTTCCCGCTCGATCGCATCCGCAATGGCCTCCGGTTCGGCCAGCCGTCCGAGACCAGTCATGCCGCAAGCCAGGTAGCCTTCAGCTGGGCCGACAACCCGGTGGCCGCGCCCTTGGAGCGTTTCGAGGTTCTTCTGTGTCGCGGGGTGTTCCCACATGTTCACGTTCATCGCCGGCGCCACCACTACCGGGCCAGTGAACGCCAGGTACAGTGTCGAGAGGAAATCGTCAGCCTGGCCGTGGGCGAGCTTGGCCATCAGGTCGGCGGTGGCCGGGGCGATCGCCAGCAGATCATGCTCTTCGGCCACGGCGATGTGCTCGATAGCGCTCTCGATAGCAAAAAGATCCGTGTGCACTTTGCGGCCGGTGAGCGCGGCAAAGGTCAGCGGGCGCACGAAATCCTGGGCGGCGCCGGTCATCACCACTTCTACGTCATGGCCGCGCTCCATGAGCAGCCGCGCGAGTTCAGCGGCCTTGTAGGCTGCGATACCGCCTCCCACGCCGAGCAGGATCTTCATGTCGTAATCAAGCTTCCCAAAATCAAAGCGCTGGTTCGGTCGCGGGCGCTTCCTCGGGCAGATTGGTGAGGTTGTATTTCACCAGCCCGCGACGCACTTCCTCCATGGCAATGACCGTGGGCTTCTTGGAAGACGTCGGTAACACAGGGCGCGAACCGCCCTGCAATTGGCGAGCGCGCTTGGCCGACACGATGATGAACCGGTAGGTGCTCGATTCCGGGTCGTCGGGGATGGTGCAATGCGCGTTATTCCGGGGAGCTTTGTCAGCCATGATGTGGGTTCCTCTTCAAATTTGAAATGTGTCCAGAATAGGCCGGATCTGATCTTCGATCCTGGTCCGCCGCGCCCGCTCGGCGCGCACAATCGCGCTTAGCGTGGCGTCGGACTCGGCCAGGTCCCGGTTGATTACAACATAATCGTATGTTTGATAATTCCGAATCTCTTCCGCTGCTTCCCGCAGTCGCCGTTCCATCACGGTCTCGGCGTCCTCACTGCGCGCCCGCAGCCTCTTTTCCAATGTCTGTCGCGACGGAGCCAGGATAAAGACCGTAACCGCTTCCGGAACTTTACATTTCAATTGTCGCGCACCCTGGACATCAATGTCGAGTACGAGGTCCTTGCCCTCCGCCCGGGCCTTCTCCAGCACCTCCCGGTGCGTCCCGTAATAATTGCCGAATACCTCGGCCCACTCTAGGAACTCGCGACGGTCGATCATGGCCTGAAACTCAGCCCGCGTGACGAAGTGATAGCTCTGCCCGTCCCTTTCGGCGCCTCGCGGCTTGCGGCTGGTATAGGAAACCGAGAACATCAGGTCCGGCACGTTCCGCATCAAATGCGCCACCAGCGTCGATTTTCCCGACCCCGAGGGCGCCGAAATGATGAAAACCGTGGTCATCTAGGTATCATCGCCGAGACGCAGAAACGCCGACCGACCAGGCGCCCGGAAGGCCTGGCATATGGCTCCGCGTGGTGTCCAGCGCGGAACTCGGTGGCCGTTCTCGGCCGTCTCGGCGGTGAAGTTATGCTACTCCACATTCCACGACTGTTCGCGAATCTTATCGATCTCCGACTTGGCCGCCAGCGCCAGCTCCGTAATCGTCAAACCCACATCGCCCAAGCCTCCGGTTTTCGAAAGCACCGTGTTTGACTCGCGATTCATTTCCTGTAACAGAAAATCGAGCCGCTTGCCTACTTCTCCGCCATCGGCCAGCATCTGGTCCACTTGGGCGGCATGCGTCCGCAGGCGCTGCAATTCCTCGCTGATGTCGCTCCGGTCCGCGAGGATGGCGGCTTCCTGGGCCAGCCGTTGCGGGTCCACGCCGGCGCCCTGGAGCAGATCGGCGAGTTTTTCTTGTAACCGTTTCTGGAACGCCGGAACCGCGCCCGCGCGTATTTCCTGCATCCGGTCCACCAGGCGCGCGATAGCTTGCGAGCGCTCATGGATTTCCCTCCCGGTCGCCGCGCCCTCCTGCTCGCGGCACCGATTGAGCGCCGCTACGGCTTCGCGACAGGCCTCCAGCACCGCTTCCGCCACTCGTTCGGCGAGGTCATCGTCTGGCGCCGCTCCGAACATGCCAGGAATCCGCAGCGCCGCATTCAGGTCGGGGGCGTGTGCGACCTGGTAGCGCTCGGAGGCCTCGCGGAATGCGCGGAAATACGCATCCAGCAGCTCGCGGTTCACCGGGGCGGCCGCTACGGTTGCGCTGCGCGCGAACACCACGTGGACCTCGAGGTGGCCGCGGGCTACCTCGCTTTTGATCACGCCGCGCAGACCGGCCTCCAGTGGTTCCAGTTCCGGTGGCAGATGAAAATGCAGGTCCAGGCCCCGGTGATTCACGCTCTTGAGGCTGAAGATGATCTCGCCTTCCGGTACATCCTTCTTCACGCGGGCGAACCCCGTCATGCTGCGCACGCTCACAGGTCCACCACCGACCCCGCGTCCACGAACTGCAGCTCGTGCAGTCGCTGATAGATCCCGCCCTGGTTCACCAGTTCGTCGTGAGTGCCGATCTCGCGGATGCGGCCACGCTCCAGCACCACAATCTTGTCTGCGCGCCGGATAGTCGAGAGGCGGTGCGCTATGACAATCACCGTGCGGTGCTCCATCAGGTTGACCAGGGCCTTCTGAACCAGCATCTCCGATTCGGTGTCCAAGTGCGACGTGGCTTCATCCAGGATCAGGATGGGCGCGTTCTTGAGCAAGGCGCGCGCGATCGCGATACGCTGGCGTTGCCCGCCGCTCAGCTTGATCCCTCGGTCGCCGATCACCGTGTTGTAGCCACTTGGCAGGCGCGTGATGAACTCGTGCGCCAGCGCCGTCTCCGCCGACCGCCGGATCTCGTCCGGCGACAGGTCCGGGCGGCCATACGCGATGTTGTCCGCCACGGTGTCATTAAACAGGAACGTGTCCTGGGCGACTAGGCCGATCATAGCCCGCAGCCCCGCCAGGTTCAGGTCGCGTACATCGCGCCCGTCCACTTTGACGGCACCGCCGGTGACGTCGTAGAAGCGCGGCACCAGGTTGGCGAGGGTGGTCTTGCCGCCGCCCGATGGCCCGACCAGCGCGATGACTTCTCCGGCCTTCACTTCCAGGTCCAGCGCCTGAATCTGGAAACCGTTGGGCGCGCCCGGGTACCGGAACGAGACCCGCTCGAACAACACGCTGGTTTCGAAACGCCGCGGACGAGGCGCCCCGGGCCGATCGGTGATCTCCTCGCTGTGGTCGAGATACTCGAAGACTTTTTGCGTCGCGCCGAAGGCCTGCTGGAAGATGTTGTGTATGCCCACCAGACGCTTGACGGGCTCAAGGAGCAAAAGCAGCGCAATCACGAAGCTCGTGAAGTCGCCGGCAGTGAACGCCCCGGCGCGAATCTGAACCCGGGCGTAGGTCAACAGCGACACAATCGTCAGAGCCGCGCACATGTCAATCAACGGAGAAGCGATGGCTTGCTGCAGCACGTACCGCACGTTGGTCTTCAGCAGCCACCGCGCGGCGTCGCGAAACTTGCGCGATTCGTACTCCTCGGCGCCGAAGGCCTTCACCACCATGTGGCCGCTCAGGGTCTCGTGCAGAATCTGGTTCAACTCGGCCTGCCGGTCCTGCGTGCGCCGGCTGGTGCGGCGGATGCGCCGCCCCATGCGCGTGGTGGGCAGCATCACCGCCGGCAGGACCACCAGGCTCACCAGCGCCAGCGTCCAGTTGTTGCTGAACAACACCAACAACAGGGCGGTCGCCGCGAAAAACTGGCGCAGAAAATCGGCCAGCATTTGCGACGTGGCCACCTGCACCTTGTCGACGTCGTTCATGATCGACGACATCAGGTGCCCGGTGGAATGCGCCTCGAAGAACTCCGCACCGTGCTTCAGAACCTTCTGGAAAACGGCGTTGCGCAGGTCCGTGACCGACGAGAAGCCGGCATAGCTGATGAGGTAGTTGCCCACGTAGTCGCAAATGCCTTTAATCAGATAGACCGCCAGGATCGTCACCGCCACCAGAGTCCAGACCGTACGGTGTTGGAGGGGAACGATCTGCTCCAGGTAGATCTGGTGGTTCCACAGCGGCTTGGTCAGCAGCGGCGTTAGGCCGGGGCCTGGGTTGGGGTTGAGGACGCGATCAAAAATCGGTTTGATCAGCAGCGCCAGGGTTCCTTGCGCCGCGCCGGCCAACGCCATCAGCACCACCGACCCGGCCAGGTGCAGCCAGTAGCGCCGGCCATAGCGAAGCAGCCGAGCGAGGTCTTTTATGCCGTCCCTCATGCCGCCACCCGCAACCGCGCGAGCGCGCCCAGCACTTGATCCACGGTTATGTCGGCAATCCCCCCGGGAGCCGTCACGACCTCCGACGGCGTGCGCCACGGACCCCAAATGGCCGGGTCGGAAGCGCCGAAGATGACCACCGACGGAACGCCGAACGCCGCAGCCATGTGGGCCGGCCCCGAATCATTGCCCACGAAGACTGTCGCTGACGCCAACCGGCACTTGAGTTCCTCGAGCGGCGCGCCCGAAAGCGTCGGGAAGTCCTGGAAGGGCGAGAGGTCATCCCCGCGCGCTCCGATGAAGACCACGTCGGTCGGCGAGGCCTGCAAATGGCGCGCCACCTCGAGAAAGCCTTCCGCGTGCCAGGACTTCGCCGCCGCGGCCGAGAAGGCGTGAATCACGGCCGAGCGCGGAGCTGGCTCCCGAGCGACCAGCCGGGCGTGCGGGATCTCGCCGGCGGGCGCCCCCAGATAGAAGATCGCCGAAGCCAGATGCTCGGCCGTGTGCACTGTGCGATTGACGTTCAGGATTTCCTGGGCACGCGGAATGCGGATGTTGTAGGCCGCCTGGCCGTGGAAGTGCCCAAATCCGGCCCGGAGCCGCGCGCCGGAGAGCGCCGTCAGCCAGGCGCTGCGCGGACCGCCATGGAAATTGAGGCACAAATCCGGTCGCGCGCGCCGCAACGCGCCGAGCTCAGGCGGCAGGATCTCATCGACATCGGGATTGCCTTCGAAGATGGCCCGAAACCGTGGCTCGACCACGACCGCAACATGCAGGTCGGGCCGGAAGCGCCGCAGGAGGGAAAGCGCGGGTGTAGTGAGCACGCAGTCGCCCAGCGATCGCAGCCGGATCACCGTCAGCCGGCCGCCCCGCGGCAGCTCTGCGAGGACGCTTCCCACGCCGCTCCTATTCCTCGATCTGCGCCTCGTCGATCAGCATGACTGGGATGTCGTCGCGGATCGGATAGACGCGGTGGCACTTGACGCACTTCAAGCCGCTCTGGTCGGCCTTCATCTCCACCGCGGTTTTACAGACCGGACACACCAGGATTTCGAGCAGTTCTTTGCTAACGGCCATAGCGAACTTTACAGTTTAGCAAGCCTACTCGTCCAGGTAGACGGTGAGAAACCGAAGAAACGAAACCACGGTCGCGATACTGCCCGTAAGAATGACCTTCAGCCGTCCGCGCTCCTGGTTGTAGATCGCTTCCACACGCAGCGGCTGATCCTCCCGGTTAGGGTCTTTGGCCGCGCCCACCAGACCGTTGGAGATCCGGTTGGCCGCCTGGGGGCTGATCGCGTCGATTTCGACGATGCTCGAGACCTCGACCCAGCGCTGGCGCCGGACCGGCTCTTGCTCGCGCCACGCCCCGGCGCTTCCGGTCATCGCTTCAAAATCCTCTCGCGCGATCCGATACTGCTTGCCGATCCGAACCGCTTTCAGGCGTCCCTCGCGAACGTAGTTGCGCACCGTCCTGACATGGAGGTTCAACAGGTCGGCAATCTGTTCGGCCGAGTATAGCTGCTGAGACATCGGGCTTACTCGTCTTGCGCTGGCGGGCCGATATTTCGTGCCTGAGCCGCTCGCTCGTTTTCCCACTCCGCGCGTTCCGCAAGATGTTTGCGGATCCACCGCATGTAGTAGATCGCGCCATCCTCGGCTTTGAAGATCCCGGTTCCCGTGTCGCCAATCGGCACCGGAAACTCGAATCCATCGGCCGTTTCGTACCAAAGCTCGCCGTCCCGATAGAACCGAAAGCGAACCGTTTGGCCCTTAACCAGCTCCTTGAGAGTCAAAGACAATCCCACGCTTTCTCCTAAAATACTCTATTTTACTTTATCATACTCTATCTCTCTTTAATCAATCAGGGCCGGTTCGGCGCGCGCCTGGGAATAGGTTTAATGGCTCACCGGCAGAACGAAAAGCACGTAAACCGATAGGCGATCCTTCTCCAGGCTGGAACGAAACCTCGACCCGGCCGCGATCGAGCAGAAGCGGAGCACAAACCACACCACACCAACAACCATCCTTGCCACTCGAAGAGCGCTCCACCTTTTCCGTCGATTTGGAAGCCCGCGAAGATATCGCGGGCGAGTGTGGTCGGACGGCCCTGACGGCCCGATACGTGCCATGCAGATTGGCCATCAGCGGATCGCCTTCTGCCGAGGAGGGCAGGCAGGAGACTGGCCGCGGCAAAAGCCCCAGCGTTGATTCGAGACAGTATTCGTACCTCCGGTGTTTTCCTTCCTCCTATGCCTTCGATAGATCGTTCGCGGCATCTGTCGGCCGCTTCGCTTCTTCCGATTTCGCTCGCCTTGTTTTGCCATCGCAACACCTTACTCGCGAGTAGCGTATACCGCTGTGTCACGATCTCGAGCGATGCTGGAACCGCATCGGATTATGCTACACTCCCTGTGCGTTTGTCGAAACCGCCCAACCGTTATGCCGAAGAAACCATCTTCTCGCGCCGCTCTGTTTGCGGTTCCCGCCGAATCGATCGAACGCCGCATCTATCTGATCCGCGGCCTCAAGGTCATGCTCGATCGGGACCTGGCCGAGCTGTACCAGGTACCGACCAAAGTCTTCAATCAGGCGGTCAAGCGAAACAAGCGGAGGTTTCCGGAAGACTTCATGTTCCGGCTTTCCGCCGGGGAAGGCCAGATTTTAAGGTCACAAGCTGTGACCTTAGAGAGGGGCCGGGGGCGCCACTCGAAGTATCCGCCTTATGCGTTCACCGAGCAGGGCGTGGCCATGCTGGCCGCCGTGGTGCATAGCCGGCGGGCGATAGAGACCAGCATCGCAATTGTTCGCGTGTTTGTCCGTCTGCGCGAAATGCTAGCCCGGCACAGGCAGCTCTCCCACAAGATGGCGGCACTCGAACAGACTCAAAAGAAGCAGGCGGCTCACATCGCCACGATCTACGAGATGGTCGAGCACCTCATGGCCCCCTCGGAGGTACCGCCCAACCGCCGCATCGGCTTCGTCACTGAACCGGACAGGTGACCCCGGCGTGTCCGGGGCCGACGACGCCGTCTCGCCTCCGATGAATCCAGGCACCGGCGCCCGAGTCCGGCTGCCTACTGCTCCGCGCGCCTTTGGCGCTCGTACGGCGTCTTCAGATATTTCCCGGCTTCTTCCTGCGCGTTTTGTGTGTTGTCCTTGGTGCGGACCGCCAGGTTGTATTCGTTCACGGCGCGTTCCCGCTGTCCGGTGATGTCGAAGATCATCCCCAGGTGAATGTGGGCCCAGACTTCGGTCCACTTGGGCATCAGGTCGCCGTTGAGCACCTCGCGGAATTCGTTGGCCGCGGACTGATAGTTGTTCTGCAGGAAAAACACCTCGGCAATGCGGTAGTGCGCTAGCGAGCTGGTGCGGTTGGTCTCCAGCGCCTTCTGATATTCCTTCAGCGCTTCGCCGAACTCGTTCAG